>CAILAQ010000639.1 GCA_903832165.1 uncultured Bacteroidota bacterium
GCGGGAGAGGGGGAAGGGGGTGAGGTGGATCGAAAGGGTTAGAAATCAAAAAAAATAACATCCATGAAACAAGTACTAATTTTAATATCGCTCCTGCTCCTCCCGGTCCTGAGTTTTGGGCAGTCCGCTGCACAGTTCCGCGGAGAAAATCGCGACGGAATTTATAATGAAACCGGACTGCTCAAGAGCTGGCCTGAAGGCGGACCAAAGTGCATACTGACAACCGAAGGCATTGGCAAAGGGTTTTCCTCGGCCGTGGTATCCGGGGAAACAATCTATGTGACCGGCATGAAAGAGGCAAAAGATTATTTATCTGCGATAGGATTCGATGGCACCATCAAATGGCAGGTCAGTTTCGGCAATTCATGGACCAAATCATTCCCGGATACCCGCTGCACTCCAACTGTCGATGGCAACCGGATATATGTGATCAGCGGTACCGGCCGGATGTCGTGCTTTGACGCTGCCGACGGCAAGGAAATATGGGCCGCCGAGGTGGACGCTGATTTTGAGAGCCAGTGGCACGAATGGGGCGTGGCTGAGTCGCTGCTCCTGATTGATAATCTGGTGATTTGCACTCCGGCCGGCAAAAAAGCGGCAGTGGTAGCCTACGATAAAATATCAGGCAAGCTCGCCTGGCAATCAAAAAGCTTTGAAGGACAGCGCTGTTATGCATCGCCTGTAATATTCAAATGGAAAACATTCAGATATATCCTCGCAACCACTACCAAAGAAATGATAGCCGTTGTGCCCGAAACCGGCGAAGTGGCCTGGTCGGTGATGCACTGGCAGGCCGATCGCGATCCGAATGAGGACGGCGGGCAGATCTTTACCAATAATCCTGTGGTCAGGGAAAATGAGATATTTCTGACCTGCGGGTATGACTATCCGTGCATGATGTTCAGCGTGAGTGCTGACGGCAAATCGGCCTCTGAAAAATGGATCGATAAAACCCTTGATAATCATCACCACGGCGTGATTTCCCTGGACGGGTTCATTTATGGATCAAACTGGATTAATAATGGCAAAGGCAACTGGGTATGCCTCGACTGGAATACCGGCGAGGTGAAATGGGAACAGAACTGGTTTAATAAAGGACCCATTATCTTTGCAGATGGAATGCTTTACATGATGGAAGAAAAAGCCGGCAATGTGGGTCTGGTTAAGCCCGATCCCACCAAATTCGATCTGGTAAGCACATTCAAAATTGATAAAGGAACCGGCCCTTTTTGGGCGCACCCTACCATATATAATGGAAGGCTTTTTATAAGGCACGGCGATGTTCTTTTAGGATACGAAGTTAAATGAAGGAAGAAGGTTGAGATTCCAATTCAGAGTTCCGAATTCCGAGGTTGGAGATTCAAGTATCTTTGAAGTTCAAAAACTTCATGGTGACCTGAATCTTGTCCTTCGGAATTCGTAATTCTAAATTGGAATCTAATACTTCAAAGACGCTGTAAGAATTGTTGAATAAACGAATTAACTATATAATCCTCACGTCCGCCATAGTCCTTATGGCGGCTTCGTTCGCCTGGTGGCTGGCCCACGATCCCGTGCATGATTTTACCAAAAGCGTTCCCGGGAAAGATAACCGGCCGCCACGTGCCGATTCGCTCACAGAGCTGGTTCATATCGGGGAATATTTCAATGCCGGCGTGGGCAAGATCACGGAAGGCACGGAAATATGGCCCAGGTTCCGGGGATCGGATTTTGACAATATCAGTAAATCGGGCAAGAAACTCATTGATGGTTTCGGAGGCCAGGTTCCGAAAATTTTATGGACTGTTGACCTGGGCGAAGGCCATGCAGGAGCTGCAATATATAAAGGCGCAGTGTATGTTCTTGATTATGATGAGCTCAAGAGGAGCGATATTCTGAAATGCATAAGCCTGGCCGATGGCAAGCCGGTCTGGGAACGAGGCTACCGCGTAACCATCAGGCGAAATCATGGCATGTCGCGCACCGTTCCGGCTGTCACCGAAAAATATGTTGTATCGATAGGCCCGTTAGCTCATGTAATGTGCCTCGATCGTTTGACCGGAAATGTCAAATGGGGACTCGACATCGGAAAAGAGTACAAAACGGAAATCCCATTCTGGTATACCGGTCAGTGTCCGCTTGTTGAAAATGATATAGCCTATGTTGCTACAGGCGGAAAGGCGCTGATGGTTGCTGTTGATTGTGAAACCGGCAAGAAAATCTGGGAAACTCCAAATCCGAAAAAATGGAAAATGTCGCACTCCTCAATCATGCCTATGGAATTTGGCGGTCGCAGAATGTTCGTTTACAGCGCTGTAGGAGGAATTTGCGGTATTGCCGCTTCCGGTCCTGACGCGGGCACTGTACTTTGGTCATCAACCGCCTGGAACAAATCAGTGGTTGCACCATCGCCGGTATGCATGCCCGATGGGAAAATTTTTCTGACAGCAGGTTATGGCGCCGGAAGCATGATTTTGCAACTTGCATCATCCGGAGGTAATTATACAGTGAGCATGCTCGATCAGTATCTGCCCGCAGAAGGAATGGCCTCCGAACAGCAGACTCCACTGTATTTCAAGGGACATCTGATCAGCATCGAACCAAAAGATGCAGGCGCCCTGCGAAATCAAATGATATGCGTAAACCCCGCCAATTGCCGGATTCCGGTATGGACGAGTGGCCCGGAAGCAAGATTCGGTTTGGGCCCTTATCTGATTGCTGACAATAAATTGTTTATTTTGAATGACGATGGAGTTTTGACCATCGCCAAACCTGATATCAAAAAATATATCCAGGTTGACCAGATCAAATTGTTTGACGGGCAGGATGCCTGGGCACCGATTGCCTTGGCCGACGGATATATGGTTCTGAGAGACTCAAAGCGGATGATAGCCATTAAATTAGCTGTTGATTGATGAACAGAAAACTGATCATATCGATATTACTTGTGCTCGCAGTAATCATTGTGGCACTCGTGGTTTTCGATGTGCTGAGCTCAAGGCCCGACAAACGACCGGATAATCCCTATGAATATTCGGTTGATCAGTTTAAATCGGTGGATTCCACTTTGATAAAATATGAGGAGACGATTGATTTCACCTTCGGCGATCTGGATCTTCGCGGCCTTGCCTTTGCCAATGACCGGCTTTACCTGGTGGAGGATAATTATCTGGTCATTTGCACCCCTGAAGGCAAGAAGCTGGCAAAATCCGAACTACCGGAATCACCAAGATGCGTAGCTGCCTCATCAAACGGTATTTACATCGGATTTTCGAACTACATCAGTCAATATAATCTTGATGGCCTCCTGATAAAATCGTGGGAACCGCTGGGCGACAGTACCGTTTTAACCAGCCTGGCCTTACAGGATTGCTTCGTTTTTGCAGCTGATGCAGGAAAACGAAGGATTCTGCGATATAAAACCGACGGAGAATTAATCGGAAGTTTCACCGGCAAACGCGACAGTGCCGATCTGCATGGATTCATCATTCCCAGTCCTTATTTTGATCTGGCTGTGAACTCCTTCGGGGAGCTGTGGGTGGTAAATCCCGGTCAGCATGCTTTTGAGAATTACACTTTCGAAGGCGAGCTCCGGGGATTCTGGGAAAAGGCGGCAATGACGATCGATGGTTTTTCAGGTTGCTGCAATCCGGCCCATATGGCTGTTTTGCCCGATGGATCCTTTGTGACTGCAGAAAAGGGAATGGTAAGGATCAAAATTCATAAGGCATCCGGCGAATTGCTGGCGGTGGTTGCTCCACCCGAGGCGTTCGAAGGGGAAACCCACGCCCCGGATCTGGCGGTGAGCCCCGCAGGTGATATTTACGCACTCGATTTTGAGCGCAAAATGATCAGGGTATTTCAATTAAAAAAGTAAGCATGGATCGGAAAAAATTCATAAACAATTCGGGTCGACTGGTTCTCATGGGAGGGTTGGCCTACCTGACCGGGTCGATCATTTATCAGCGAAAAGTATCGGCTTCCGGAAAATATGTATGGCAGATCGATCCATTTAAATGCACCCAGTGCGGCCGTTGTGCCACCGAATGTGTAAGAGAGCTTTCGGCCGTGAAATGCGTTCATGCCTACTCACTTTGCGGCTACTGCGACTTGTGCGGCGGATATTTCAAGCCCAATACCCACAAGCTGAATACCGGAGCTGAAAGCCAGCTTTGTCCAACCGGCGCCCTGACCCGCAAATTCGTCGAAGAGCCGTTTTTTCAATACACCATCGATGAAAAGCTTTGCAACGGATGCGCAAAATGCGTGAAAGGTTGCGGATCATTCGGCAACGGATCGCTGCATCTTCAGATCAGGCACGACCTTTGCCAGAATTGCAACGAGTGCTCCATTTCCAGGATGTGCCCGGCGAACGCCATCAGCAGGGTGCCGATCGAGACCGCCTATCTCATTAAGGGTGGGTTCAAAAAACCAGTCATTTCGACTCCAAAATAATGAAGTGGCTAAAAATCATACTGTTCCTGCTGCCACTCACACTGGTATTTAATTCGCTGGATGCACAGCAGCGTTTCCCAAAACCTGAATTTCACACTAAATATACCCAGCCCACTCCTACTACTCCGGAGCCCCGCGGCCTCGAAATGGAGTTTGTTGATGTACTGATACTTCTGGTGGTTCTGAGTCTGACCTCCTGGTTCGCCATCAAAAAACGATCACGCAACGGAATACTCCTGCTCACGGTTTTTTCGGCAATTTATTTCGGCTTTTACCGGAACGGGTGTATCTGTACTGTCGGGTCGATACAAAACGTCGCTCTGGCCTTTGCCGATCCCAAATATGTAATCTCGCTGTACGCGTTGCTGTTTTTTCTTTTGCCTCTGATATTCAGTCTGTTCTTCGGTCGGGTATTCTGCGGCGCCGCCTGTCCGCTTGGCGCCATACAGGATCTGTTGATCTGGAAACCAATCACCATCCCGGCCTGGTTAAGGAAGACGCTTGGCTTTATCCCATACCTGTATCTGGGGCTTGCCGTATTATATGCGGCAACTGGCACTGAATTCATTATATGCCGATACGATCCGTTCATAGGAATTTACCGCATGAACGGTCCGCACCTGATGATATACCTGGGGATAGCCTTCCTGCTCATGGGCCTGTTTATCGCCCGTCCCTACTGCCGGTTCTTCTGCCCGTACGGAGCACTCCTGAATGTATTCTCAAGGTTCAGCCGCCGCCATTTGTCGGTATTTCCAACGAAGTGCATTCAGTGCAAGCTTTGTACCACCTCCTGTCCGTTTGAGGCAATCGATTTTCCGGATGAGGAGAAATCGAAGCCTGATACGAAAACCAACTCCCGGAAGTTTATCCTTTATCTGGCCCTGATTCCGGTTCTGATGCTGGCTGGTGCCTGGATCGGGTCAAAATCGCACGTATTCCTGTCGAAGGCGCATCCGGATGTTTATCTGGCCGAGCTGCTGATTTCGCATCCCGAATTAAAAAAAGACTCAAAAAATATTGATATCCAGACTTTCCTCGCTTCGGGAAAATCGTTGGAAACATTGGTTGCAGAGGCACAGGTGATCCGCGATAAATTCAAGACCGGAAGCTCAATACTTGGAGCATTCCTTGGTCTGGTGATCGCTCTGATGGCTATGGGTCAGGTGATTTTCCGTCGCAGGGAGGATTATCAGGCTAACAAAGGAAACTGCTACAGTTGCGCGAGATGTCTGGATTATTGCCCCGTGGAATGAAGAAGACGGAAGACGAGAAGACAGAAGACTGGAGACTGAAGACAGAAGACTTTGGACAGAAGACTTTAGACAGAAGACCTTAGACAGAAGACTTTAGAGAGAAAAACTGAATAATGAGAGAGAACGGAGAAAATAAAGATAAGATCAAGCTGGTGGGGAACCTTGTGACGGCGACGGGGATATTCTGTCTGGCGCTGGCACTGCTGCTGCTGATCAATTACTGGCACATCAGGCAAAACAAGCCTCTCGAAACGGAGGCATTGAAATCCCTGGTTCAGCAATTCCAGGCCGATCCCGAGAGCGAAGTATTGAAAAAAGAGATCCGGAATCTCGATCTGCTCGCTCGCAAGGCCTTCTTTACCAGCAACTGGCAGGTTCAAACAGGAGCCTTCCTTTTATTGCTGGGAGGTATCGCTTTTGCAACATTCCTTAGAATTTTCCACACAATGAAAGCCCGAATTCTTGAACCGTTAATTGATGGAATGGATTCCGGGTTAACCCGGATGTTATCGCAGCGCTGGATTCTGATTACAGGTGGCGTTATGCTGGGACTGGCACTTACTGCATCATTCCTTACTACAGATTATCTGAAGTTTTACGAGGAAACAGGAAAGGTGGTTGAGGCGCCGCCGGCAACCCCCGAGAAGAGTTCAGTTAAGATAGCAGCGGTGGACGCCGGACAGAAGACAGAAGACAAGAAGACAGAAGACGGAAGACAGGAGACCAGTGAGCCTGCTGGGAGCGTTGTCATTCCCGCGGAGGCGGGAACCCCGTCCCTTACCACTGAGGCCTCCAAAAGCGTTGTCATTCCCGCGGAGGCGGGAACCCCGTCCCTTACCACGAATACATCATCTGAAAAAGCAGCAGGCAACCTTACCGCCGAGTTCCGCAATCATCCGTCGTTCCGCGGCCCCTGGGGGCAAGGCACCTCTTACAGCACCGGGATTCCGGTTGACTGGGATGGTGCGTCAGGACGAAATATCAAATGGAAAGTAGAGCTGAATAAGAAAGGATATAACTCTCCGGTAATCTGGAACAATGTACTTTTTGTTGCCGGTGCGGATAATGCGTCGAGAATGGTGTACTGCTTTAACCGGCTTGATGGCAAGTTATTATGGGAACAGGAAGCAAAAGACATCCCGGGCTCACCGGCTACAGCACCAAAGGTAACGGCCGATACCGGGCTTTCCGCACCAAGTGTTGCCACGGATGGCAAAATGGTTTATGCGATTTTCGCCACAGGTGATATCATCGCCCTCGATATGGATGGAAAGCACATCTGGGCAAAAAATCTGGGCGTCCCTGACAACCATTACGGGCATTCGTCGTCGCTTATCTGTCATAAAGACAAGGTAATCATTCAGTTTGATACAAATAAGGGCGGACGCTTGCTGGCACTGAACAGTGCCACCGGTGATATCAGCTGGGATATCTCCAGAAAATCAAAAATTTCCTGGTCATCACCAATGCTGGCAGAGATCGATGGAAAGCTTCAGATCATTACCACCTCTTCGCCCACCGTGGCTGGATATGATTTCGATACCGGGGCACAAATATGGGCGCTGGATTGTCTGTCCGGTGAAGTGGGGCCTTCGGCGGCATATGCTGACGGACTGGTTTTTGCGGCAAACGAATATGCAGCGCTGGTGGCAATCAAGCCTGGACCTACACCAACAACCGTATGGAAATCTGATGAATATTTACCGGAAGCAGCAAGTCCGGCGGTGAGCGACGGGTTGCTTTTCATAGCCACGAGTTATGGAATGTTTGCCTGTTACGATGCTAAAACCGGAAAGAAACAGTGGGAAAAAGAGTTTGGCCAGGGATTTTACGGATCGCCGATGATCGCAGAGGGCAAGGTGTATGTGATGGAGCGAAGCGGTGCTGTGCATATTTTCAAAGTCGACCGCACCCTGACGAGTCTGGGAGATCCGACTATCGGAGAAAAATCGGTTGTCACTCCGGCTTTAGCCGATGGATCGATTTATCTCAGGGGTGAGAAATACCTTTACTGCATAGGAAAATGATGCGATAATGCGATGATTGAAAACCTATATCAATAGCCTCCGGTTTTATCCGGGGGAGGGAATGATTATGAAGGATGAAGGTTAAAGAAGAAATAGCTGCGATATTATTGGAAACCGGCACTGAAAGGGAAGCGGTTATACCCATTCTGCAGGAAATTCAGAAGAAGTATAATTACCTCCCGGAGGAATCGTTGCGCGAAGTTTGCAGCAAGACGGACATCACCCCCGATCAGATCATGGGGGTTGCCAGTTTCTATTCACAATTCAGGCTCAAGCCGGTAGGTAAACATATGATTCGCGTGTGCGTGGGCACTGCCTGCCATGTTAAGGGTGCGTCGCTCATTTTTGATGCCATTCACCGGGAGCTCAAGCTCACCGGAGAGGAAGAAACGGATGCCAGCGGATTGTTTACCCTCGAGAAAGTCAGCTGTCTGGGTTGTTGTACCCTTGCTCCGGTGGTTCAGATCGACGGAGTTACGTATGGTCATGTGGCGCCGGATAAGGCAGGGAAAATCCTGGCGGATTTTTTAGGGCAGAAGGGCAAGAAGTCAAAAGGAAAGTTCAGAACGGCAGATGGGGAAAAAATTGAAGGGGAGATCAGGATAGGGTTAGGATCGTGCTGCGTAGCCAGCGGAAGTGAGTCCATCCGGGAGGCTGTGGAGGAGACGGTGAGCAACAACGGCCTGAATGTAAATCTGAAATCGGTAGGCTGTGTGGGCATGTGCCACCAGGTGCCCCTGATGGAGATTGTCCCGGCACACGGGGAACCGGTATTGTACACTCATGTGGATCCGAAGGACGTCAAGAGCCTGATCGAAAAGCATTTTAATCCTCCATCGCTTTTAAAAAAACTAAGTGTCAGGGCCTTAAACCTGATCGAGAACATTCAGGATGATAGCAGCTGGGAAGGTGTTGAGCGATATACCTCGGATGTAAGGGAAAAACACATCACCTCATTTCTTGGCCGGCAGGTTCCCTTAGCAACCGAATTCAGGGGGGTGATCAACCCTCTGGATATTGACGAGTACAGGAGCCGGCAGGGATTTACGGCACTTCAAAAATGTTTGACCGGAATGAAACCGGATCAGGTTATTCAGGAGATAATCGAAAGCGGCGTTCGCGGTCGCGGAGGTGCCGGGTTTCCAACAGGGAAGAAATGGGAAATGGTAGCCAGTCAGAAAGCAGCAGTCAAATATGTGATTTGCAATGGTGACGAGGGAGATCCTGGTGCTTTTATGGACAGGATGCTGCTGGAATCTTATCCTTACCGGGTGATTGAAGGCATGCTCATCTCAGCTTATGCCGTTGGTGCAACAAAAGGCTATTTCTATATCCGCGCTGAATATCCGCTTGCCGTGAAACGCATGCGGGCGGCTTTGCAATTTTGCCGAGAAACAGGAATCATCGGACCAGATATTTTAGGAAGCGGATGGTCATTTGAGGTGATTCTTTATGAAGGGGCCGGAGCCTTTGTGTGCGGCGAAGAGACTGCACTTATTGCTTCCATTGAGGGCAAGCGGGGATTCCCGGCTCAGCGCCCGCCCTACCCGGCCGTTAAAGGATTATGGGATGCTCCTACCCTGGTCAACAATACCGAAACTCTTGCGTTGATTTCATGGATCATCCGCCAGGGAGCATCGGCATTTAATAGTCTGGGCACTCCCAAGAGCAAGGGGACCAAGGTTTTTGCACTGGCTGGAAAGATAAACCGGGGCGGCCTGATAGAAGTTCCGATGGGAATAACCATCCGTGAAATTGTTGAGGACATCGGCGGAGGCATCGCCAACGGGAAAAAATTCAAGGCGATACAAATCGGGGGACCATCGGGAGGCTGTCTGCCTGAATCACTGGCTGATACCCCGATCGACTATGAGTCCATGACACAGCTCGGAGCTATGATGGGATCAGGTGGGCTGGTGGTTCTGGATGAAACCGACTGCATGGTTGATATGGCCAGATATTTCCTCTCGTTCACCCAAAAGGAATCATGCGGAAAATGTACTTTCTGCCGGATCGGAACCCGTCGGATGCTTGATATTCTTGATCGCCTGTGCACCGGAAAGGGTAAACCTGCCGACCTTGATGAGCTGGAGAAGCTTGCCGGGTGGACTAAAAAAGGCAGTCTGTGCGGTCTCGGACAAACAGCACCGAATCCGATCCTTACCACGCTGCACTATTTCAGGGAAGAATATGAAGCTCATGTTGCAGGCCGCTGTCCGACCGGCAAATGCATGGACCTTATCACCTATACCATCAATGAAAAATGTATCGGCTGTACCTTGTGTGCCCAGAAATGCCCGACGGATGCCATTGAGTTCCGGCCACATGAGCAGCATGATATCATTCAGGAAAAATGTATTAAATGCGACACCTGCCGGTTGGTTTGCCCGACAGATGCAGTTATAAAGAGCTAATTAAATGATGATTGAACTCAATATCGACGGAAAAAAACTGAGCGTGGAATCCGGAACCTCCGTGATGGAAGCTGCGCGGCAACTGGATATTCACATTCCTTCGATGTGCCATATTGGCGATCTTCCACATTTTGCGTCCTGCATGATCTGCATGGTAAAGGAGGTTAGCAGCGGCAAACTTTTCACCTCATGCACGGTAAAAGCCACCCCGGGGATGGAAATCATTACCATGGACGATGAGATTCGTGAAGCCCGTAAAACTGCTCTCGACCTCCTCCTGAGCGACCATGTTGGTGATTGCGATGCTCCCTGCCAGATCAGCTGCCCGGCCCATATGGATATCCCAATGATGAACCATTTCCTGGCAGAGCGCAAGTTCGCTGAAGCCTATGATGTTGTCATTCAGGATATCGCGCTTCCATCAATTCTTGGCCGCATTTGTCCGGCTCCCTGCGAGGGCGCTTGTCGGAGGAATTCAGTGGATGAGGCAGTTTCGATCTGTTTTCTGAAGATGTACGCGGGGGACTATGTGGTCAGCGACGGGGTCCCCACCGAAGCATTCGCGGTAAGGAACGGGGTCCCCGCCGAAGCATTCGCGGTAAGGAACGGGGTCCCCGCCTCCGGCTTCGCCTTCGCGGGGATGACAACTCTTCGAGGGTCACGGGTTGCGGTCATCGGCTCGGGGCCCCACGGTCTGTCGGCGGCCTGGTATTTACAATCATTTGGATATCAATGCACAATATTTGACAGATATGCTCTGCCGGGTGGCGCCCTGCGCTATTCGGTGCCCAAGGCGCTGCTACCTGACGAAGTGCTGGATAAGGAGATTGAGCGAATCAGACAGTCAGGAGTCATTTTTCAGATGAATGCAGAAATTGATCCGGAGCGAATGAAGGAGCTGGAAAATGAATTTGATGCCGTGGTTTATCCTTTGGAGAAGCAACTCAAAATGGCAATAAAGGCATCGGCTTTTGGCAAGGAAGCCGCCTGGAAAACCAAACAAAAACTAATGGGCGAGCCAGTGGTTGGCGAACCAAAAATGTTCAACTCACGTTTTGGCAAGCTTAAGGAATCCGAAGCTGTTGAGTACCTCAAAGAATCGGTTGCGGGTGAAAGGATCGAACCTTCGCTCGGATTCACGCATGGATTGACTGAGGAGGAGGTGGTTGCTGAAGCAGCCAGATGCCTCCACTGCGAATGCCGCAAGGCGGATAATTGTTTGCTGAGAATTTTTTCAGATGAGTACAAGGCTGAACAGAAACGGTTTCAGGGACCTGAACGCAAACCTGTTACGAAGCAATTTCAGCATGAAACAGTCGTGTATGAACCGCAGAAATGCATTAAGTGCGGAATCTGTGTAAGGATCACCGAAAAACATCAGGAGGAATTCGGTCTCACTTTTATTGGCCGTGGTTTTGATGTGGTGATTGGCGCTCCTTTCAGCGAATCTATCCGCGAAGGACTTACGCATACCGCTGAGGAGGCAGCCCATGCATGCCCGACCGGGGCGCTGGCAATGAAAGGGGGAAGGAAATGAGAGGGGTTACTATTTTGGTGATTTTGCTGAATTTCTTGGTAAGGAACGGGGTCCCC
>CAILAQ010000640.1 GCA_903832165.1 uncultured Bacteroidota bacterium
GACAGGGTATCTGAAAGTTGACCGGCCACAAAAGTATTCCAATTATCTGCCGGCATTGTATGGATTTGTTCCTCAGACCTATTGCTGGGAAGGGGTTGCAGACCTGTGCCGTGAAAAAACCGGCCGTACGGATATCATCGGCGATGGTGATCCGCTTGATATCTGCATACTTACAGAAAGGAATATCTCTCACGGCAACCTCATTGTAAAGGCGATTCCGATCGGTGGGTTTCGTATGATTGATAATGGAGAGGCTGATGATAAAATTATTGCAATCCTGAAGAATGACGAGGTGTATCAGCATTGGAGGGATGTTCAGCTGGTTCCGGAAACGCTGATAGCCCGTTTAAAGCACTATTTTCTCACTTATAAAGATATGCCCGGTAAACTGCACCGACGCTGCGAGATAACTGAGGTTTACGGTCGTGAGGAGGCTCACAGCGTTATCCGCCGAAGCATTGAGGATTACCAGAAAAAGTTTGGTGATGTGGCGAGTAAGCTTAACCAGGCTTTCATGGATGCGATAGAGTAGGCGAGCTGACGCTCGCTAAGAGGTTCGGCTGGCGCCTCACTAATTTGTGCTGCGCGCTAACCACGAAAGGATTTGAGCAGATCAAGAATCCGCTGGATTATCAGGCCATATAGTTTCAGCAGTCAGAATGGTCACCAGTTATTTCAAAATAGTGAGATCGGCAAATCTTAATACTCCCCTTTCTTCATCGATGGGTATTGGCTATTTTGATTTAAGGAGGTCAATAATGCGCACATTTCAAAGATTCTGATATGGCTAAAAGGCTTTCGAATTGGATTAATAACCATAAATACCCCGAAATGTATTCGTATTTGCCGGGTTTATTGAAGCTCCAGTGGCTCACTAACCGGGTACTTTATCACCGAAGTTGGTTGATCAGAAGAGTGGTCCTGGATTTTCTGAAACGGCAGGATGAGATATCCTACCTTGATGCTGGCTGCGGTGGAGGAGACTTTCTGGTTCCTTTTGCGAGGAAGTACAAAGTCGGGTGCTTTTTCGGAATTGATAAATCGGAATCCAGGCTATCAGTGGATGCGGGACCATCTCTTTCAGGATGTTGATTATGAAGGGAAAATTTGGGTTGACAGGGATTTAACCTATCAGAAATTGCCCTGGATTTTCTCACTCTTGGCTATACTAATCTATTTTCCCGTTGTTCACCCCTTTGTCTTCCTGCTTCAGCTGATTGATTTTTACAGCCGGAATTCCACCGGTAATGGTTTGCTGCTTGTGGCTTGCAAAAAGTGATCAATGGTGTTACAACTTCGATAAAACCATCTCAGGAGTGATCGTGTCCGACTCGATGATGATGTCGGCCTGATCGTAGAATGGTTCTCTGGCTGTCAGCAAATCAGCAATAAAAGTCTGGGTTTCGGATTCTGATTTTCCGTTCAGCAAAGGGCGGGGAGTGTTTGAATAGGCGAGCCTGATAAATAATTGGGTTTCGCTGATTTTGAGGTATACCGACAATGACTTCTCTTTTATCAGCTTGAGATTTTCGGGCTGGCAGGGAGCTCCACCTCCGAGAGCAATGACCTGACAGTTGTAGGCCAGGACTTTCTGAAGAGCAATGGATTCAATTTTCCGGAAGGTGGCTTCTCCGTCCTGATTGAATATCTCCGGAATCGATCGGTTTTCATGGGTTTCAATAAACCGGTCAAGATCAATGAAATCCCATCCCAGCAAGGCTGCCAGCTGTTTGCCTAAGGTGCTTTTCCCGCTACCCATGAAGCCCAGCAACACCACCGGTTTTACTGGAAGGTTCACCATCCGAGGGTAAATTGGCCGCTTTCGTCGACGGGGGGGATGTCGGGAGGTTCAGGTTTCGGGTTTCGGGTATCGGGTATCGGGTTTCGGGTGGGCCCAGGACCTTTGGGTTCTTTAGGCGATTTCTTCTTCTTCCCTAAACTGCCCTCATTAACCTTCTCACCATTATCCTCCTCAGCTTTTTCCGCCACCTTCTCTGCCTTAACCTTACTGGCTTTTCTTCTAACCTTCTCACCAATCGCCTCCTCTGCTTCATCACCCAGCGCTATCTCAACCTCAAACGGAATATCTTCTATGATACTTTTACTCCCGTCTTCCGTCTCTTTATTGTCTACCGTCTCTTTATTGTCTACAGTCTCTTTATTGTCTTCTGTCTTCTTCTCGTCTTCTGTCTCTTTATTGTCTTCTGTCTCTTTATTGTCTTCTGTCTCTGCGCCTTCTTCATTATCCTCCTCGCCATTCATCTCCTCTGCTTCTTCACTCCCGGCAATGCGACCGAGTAATTCGGCGAATTCGGTGCCGTAGTATTTAAGCAGCATGTCATCTTCGGGCTCGATGGGATCTATCTCGGAAATAGTTCCAATATCAAAGGTGGAGAGTCGCTTTCCTTTGGCTTTAAAGCTTTTCAGGCCGATAAATTCAGCAGCATCTATAATCTCAGCCGGACGGGTGCTGTGTTTTCCTCCAAAACTGATTTCGTATCTCGGCAGCAGCTGGTCACTGATGCTCAGCATCCGGGAATCGGGATGATCGCCGATCATTCTGTGAAGCTTGTTTTCGGGGGTATCGGTTTCTATCTGGAATCGTTTCAGATAATAGAATTTCTGCTCAGCATCGAGTAAGACAACAGAGAAAATAGTGTAAGGATTAAATTTTTCGATGCGGATGATATTCTCTTCGAAGTGATTGGTGATATCGTAATTGCTCAGTCGGAACTGGCCATCCGCCAACAGAACGAGGATCTGGTCTTCCCCTTCAAATTCGCCCAGATACATCCCGCGGCCATCGGTATTCATCCTGTTCACGCTGTTATCGAACCAGATTTTCAAACCACCGAGTGTTGATGTTCCTTTCTCCTTGAGGGAGACTTTTATCAGGGTATGCTTGGAAACAATATTTCCCATGGCAGCGCGGTTCTTAATGGCCAGGCTCCCGAAATCAAAATCGAACAGCGGTTTTTTCAGTTTGGGCTTAGGCTTAAGGGAAACGCGAATAACTTCAGATTCACCGTTTGGATTCTCAGTGAAGTACTGGATTTTCGATCCTTCCTTGCCCTGCGTGATATCGTATTCCTTATCGCGGGTAATGCCTTTAACCGCAAACCTTTTTGCATAGCTGAATCCTGATTTGCCATCGCGGTAGACCACATTAAAAATGGTACGCTCATTGTTCTTGTTGAACAGGGCAATGTGCAGGATATTTTTTCCGACGAAAGCTTTGGTGGAAACCTTGGTCACCGTAAAGGTTCCGTCTTTACGGAAAATAATGATATCGTCAATATCAGAACAATCAAACAGATAGGTATCTTTTTTCAATGAGGTTCCAATGAATCCCTCCTCGTAGTTGACATAAAACTTTTCATTGGCAACCACAACTTTTGATGCTTCGATATTGTCAAAACTCCTGATCTCTGTTTTACGGGGATAATCGGCACCATATTTTCTCTTCAGGTTCGCGAAATAATCAATAGCGAAAACAATGAGATTATCCAGATGATTCTGAACTACAGTTAATTCCTTCTCAATAGCTGCGATTTGTTCCTGAGCCCGTTGTGCATCGTATTTTGAGATTCTCTTGATCTTCAGTTCGGTCAGCATGACCAAATCCTCTTCTGTAACCGGACGTATGAGAATGCCCTTGAACGGCTCCAATCCCTGATCAATGGTTTTAAGCACATCTTCCCAGGTTTCGCAGTTCTCAATAGTGATATAGAGGCGGTTTTCAATGAAGATTTTCTCAAGAGAGCAGGCGTGCCATTCGCATTCGAGTTCTTCTTTTCTGATCAGGAGTTCCTGTCTGAGAAGCTCAACAGTGGTATCTGTTGATATCCGCACCATATCTGAAACACCAAAGAAAACAGGTCGGCCCTCATTAATCACGCAGGCATTCGGGGATACCGGAACTTCGCAATCCGTGAAGGCATAGAGGGCATCGATTGTTTTATCCGGAGACACACCGGGTGTGAGATGAATCAGAATTTCCACGGTTCCGGCTGTATTGTCATCTATTTTCCGGATCTTGATTTTGCCCTTGTCATTGGCCAGCAGTATAGAATCGATGAGGGTCCCTGTGGTCTTCCCATAAGGAATCTCGTTGATGACCAGCGTTTTCTTGTCGAGCTTATTTATCCGGGCGCGGATTCTGACTTTCCCACCGCGCTGACCGTCGTTATATTTTGAGCAATCTGCCAGTCCGCCTGTGGGGAAATCCGGCAATAATACAAAAGGTTCATGTTGAAGGCAGGCTATTGATGCATCAATCAGTTCATTAAAGTTGTGAGGCAATACCTTTGATGCCAGTCCGACGGCGATACCTTCCACTCCCATCGCCGGAAGAAGCGGGAATTTCACCGGAAGATGAACAGGCTCCTTATTTCGCCCGTCGTAGGATGATTTCCACTCGGTGGTTTTCGGATTAAAGACCACCTCAAGAGCAAATTTCGACAAGCGTGCCTCGATATATCTTGAGGCAGCGGCATTGTCTCCTGTAAGGATATTTCCCCAGTTTCCCTGACAATCGATCAGCAGGTCTTTTTGGCCGAGCTGCACCAGTGCATCACCGATGGATACGTCGCCATGGGGATGGAACTGCATAGTATGCCCGATGATATTTGCAACCTTATTGTAGCGACCGTCTTCGAGGCGCTTCATGGAATAAAGGATGCGCCGTTGTACGGGTTTCAGTCCATCATAAAGGTAGGGTACTGCTCTTTCGAGGATGACATAGGATGCATATTCGAGAAACCAGTTCTCGTACATGCCGGGCAAATGGGTTATGTCGACCTTGCGACCGTTTCCATTGTCGTGCGAGTCGTTTTGACCGTTCAGTTCAATATCGTTGATTTGCTCTTCGCTCATTTTCACATTCACTAATCAAAAACCTTATCTTCTTCTATCCGAAGTTTTCCGATGATGAAATCCTGCCGCTCTGGTGTATTCTTTCCCATATAGAACTCCAGCATTGCCTCTACATTATCCTCTTTTCTAAGGAGTACCGGTTCAAGCCGCATGTCCGGACCTATAAAGTGCTTGAATTCATCAGGCGAAATCTCGCCCAACCCTTTGAAGCGGGTAATTTCCGGTTTGCCGGTCAGTTTTTTTATTGCACGCTGTTTTTCCTCTTCGGAATAACAGTAAAACGTTTGTTTGGTATTTCTGCACCGGAAGAGAGGTGTCTGAAGAATATACAGATGCCCCTGCTTGATCAGGTCCGGGAAAAATTCCAGAAAGAAAGTGATCAGCAGCAGCCGGATATGCATACCGTCGACATCGGCATCCGTAGCAATAATCACGTTGTTATAGCGGAGATCATCAATCCCCTCCTCGATATTGAGTGCTGCCTGGAGGAGGTTGAATTCCTCATTCTCATAAACCAGTTTCTTGGTTTCCCCATAAGTATTCTTGGGTTTGCCTTTAAGACTGAAAACGGCTTGTGTATTTACGCTTCTGGATTTTGTAATCGAACCGCTGGCGGAATCCCCTTCTGTTAAAAATATGCTGGTTTCCAATCGCTGCTCATGCTGTGAATTATAGTGCACCCGGCAATCCCTGAGTTTTTTATTGTGCAGGGAGGCTTTCTTTGCCCTGTCGCGTGCGAGCTTTTGAATACCGGAAATGGCCTTTCGTTCTTTTTCCGAATCGAGGATTTTTCTGAGCAGGATATCTGCAGTTTCAGGATGTTTATGAAGATAATTATCCAGATGCTTGCCGAGGAAATCATGAATGAAATTCCTGATCGACTGGCCATTGGGACCGACGTCCTTTGATCCGAGCTTGGTTTTTGTCTGGGATTCAAAGATCGGTTCCTCGACTTTAATGCTGATGGCTGCGATAACCGATGTGCGGATATCCGATGGTTCAAATTCTTTTTTGTAATAGTCCCGGACTGTTTTTACCAGGGCTTCGCGGAATGCCACCAGGTGTGTTCCACCCTGAATGGTATGCTGGCCGTTTACAAAGCTGTAATATTCTTCTCCGTAATGATCTCCATGGGTTATTGCGATCTCAATATCTTCCTCTTTGACATGAATGATCGGATAGAGTCCTTCCTCGGACATTTTCGATTGCAAGAGATCGAGGAGGCCGTTTTTGGATACGTATTTCTCGCCATTAAAATGAACCACAAGACCGGCATTCAGGAATGCATAGTTCTTGAGCATGGTCGATACATAATCATTAAGGTACCTGTAATGCCCGAATATCTCACGATCGGGCTTGAACAGTACCTCAACGCCGCTGTCTTCCCCGGTGGCCTGGAGAACCTTTTCTTCGATGAGGATTCCCTTATTGAAAAAGGCTTCCTTAAATTGCCCTTCACGGAATGAGCGGATAAGAAATTCGCTTGACAGGGCATTTACTGCTTTCAGACCAACACCGTTCAGACCGACTGATTTTTTGAAAACTTTGGAGTCGTATTTAGCCCCGGTATTCATTTTTGCAACAGCGTCAACCAGTTTGCCGAGTGGTATGCCCCGCCCATGGTCGCGGATGCGAACCAGTTTATCATCGATTGATATCTCGAGGGATTTTCCGTTCCCCATCATAAACTCATCGATGGAATTATCGATGACCTCTTTCAGGAGGACATAAATACCATCATCATGTGCGGAACCATCGCCCAGCTTGCCGATGTACATACCCGGCCTCAGACGGATATGTTCCCTCGGATCAAGAGTCTTGATGGACTCTTCGGAATAAGATTCAATTAGATCACCTGCCATAAGTGATCAAATATACGAAACAGGGGCGGGAGGGTGGTGGAAGAGTTTTAAACAACGATATGAACAACTCCCATTACCGGTTTCTCAAGTATATCAGCCAACCCTTGCGCGGTTCAACAGGGATAGGAGTATTCATATCAAAATTCCGTGCTGGCTGGAAATTTTCGATTTCCGGCGCATATAACATACATTTATCCGGGTCGAGACCAAGGGCTTTCCAGTTGATCTTCAGATTAATGTATTGTGTTCTGTCGCCAAAATTCCCAATAGACAGCAAAGTTTTCCCATTCTTTATGTAAGCGGTGGCCTTTATTTCAGGAACATCGGTTTGCACCGGGCAGTCTGAATTCCAGAATCCTTTCATTTGAGAATCCTCAATTTTAAATTCATCCCAGATTTTCCAGACGGGTCGTGGGTCGCAAGGTATCCCTTCAGTGGTCCAGGGATATCGGACGGTCATTCCGAAAACCATGCCAAGCCAGCGGTTTCCACCTCCCTGCAGCATGTCGCCCATCAATCCGAAAGGAATGCCTGAGACTTCGACCAGCCAGTTCTCGGCAGACATTTTATCGTACTGGAAACTCTCGCCAAACCAGAGTTTATCCACGTAAGGAAAGAATTCGGCATATTGCGTGGCCGGACCGATAGAGAACCCGGTATTGGAATGCAGATCGATCATGCATCCCGGCTTGACCTGTGCCATCACAGAACGCATGCGCTGGAGAATCCGTCGGTCATAGGTAACGTCATCAAGGTATAAGCCATCGATATCCATATTTTTTACGAGCCATGCGAGCCCCTCAATATAATAGTTCAGCCAGCGGGAATCTCCTGGAGCGCTAAGCACCGATGCATCAACTCTTCCATCCTCGAAGTGCTGGTACCACTGCGGAGTATATCCGTCGATAAAATGTTCCCTCAGCCATGGATACCCACCACCGCTGCCATTATCGAGTATTTCATAACCCAGGCTGCGGAGTGCCCATGCTTCGGTAACATGATTGGTCAATTCCCTGACTGTGTAATAGATCTTGACTTTTATTCCCCTGGCATGCAAATCATCAACAATTGAACGCATTTCTTTTACTGCGATAAAGGGATAGTTGATGAACGGGTTGTATTCGTTGGCATGGTGTATATTGACAATTTTTACTCCGGCATCGAAATCTTTCTGTTCGGGGGTGGGCTTGCTTCCTGTATGATAATACCTGTTGGTAAATTGGCTTACGGGATCGAGTTTCTTTACCGGGGTGATCAGCATGGCCCAGTCGAACACGATGGAATCGCCGGGATTCAGTATCCGGTCGGCGGAATAGACCTCAGCAGTTACCCTGTCGGGTTGTCTGGTGATCCGGAAGCCTCCTTTGCCACCGTTATTCCAGCTTTCGGGAGGGGCAGGATGATAAAGATTAAGCATCGGACCGTGATAGGTACTTCCCCATAACTCGCACCAGATTCCTCCTTCAGCATCCCCTAACCAGAAACTATCGAAAGGTCCTTTCCATTTTGATTCATGCGCTTGAGGAATTGCACATCCGGGAAGTCCCATTCCCATCATATATTTTGCTTTATCCGTGGTAAGAGGAATCGACAAGCGGATGTCTTTAATATTTACGGGGGAGGTTTTCGAACTGTTTTTAAAGGTGACGATGCTCTTCAGATATCCATCGTAATCTGTCCTGACCTGCCAGGCAGCATCGAGGTTTGCAGCGGCGGCCCTTGCCAGCTGAGTATACCTTCCATCTTTCAGGTTGGCACTGGTAACCGAAACCGGGAAGCTGACAACGCCGTCCGGAGTTTCCACAGTAAGGGTTACCGGAGCTGCGAGGAGTTTGCTGCTGCCATTTATAACAGATTCAGGCAGCCCATTCTTGCCGGACTGAACAATATGCCCGGCTACCTCAAGTTTATTGGCGGCAGTGAGTTTTATCGGCAGGTATGGAGGAACAGGAAATCCTTCCGAACCGGCGGTTGAATTAAGCCAGCGCAGGCGCGAATGGCGCCAGGGTTCGCTGTCTCCGCGGTCGGACAGTATCTGGCCGGTAACGTTTAGCATAACGGAGAATACTTTCACCGGAATGCCCTTGCCTGTAATGCGTATCTGGCCTGTGTATTTCCCGGGTTGTGCATTTTCCGGAATATCAGCACCTATCCATAAAGGCTGAACATTGCCAGCCGGTATAGTGAGTGTCTTTTTGAACGGGGTGCCATACGGGTCCACTCCCTGTGTATTGAAACAAGTAAGCCTGATTGCCTGATCAATGGATTTTCCCGATAGGTTAAGGTCACCGGTGACAACCTCAAGCTCTGAAATTTCTCCTGCTGATGCAAGAACACCTATCTGGAAAGCGTAATATTCATTTTGCAAAGCACTTCCTGTAAACTGGGTTGAAGGGCCCTCTTTGATCCATTTATATGGGATTTCATCTTTCATCCGGATAGGGTTTTCCCGGCTCTCGGCAAAGAAGAGGATGTTATCGCTGAATTTTTTCAGGAAGGCAGTCTTTTCCTGACGGGAGGGGATAATTTCCATCGGAAAGAAATTATCGAAAGAAGTACGGCATTCAATGCCCCTTACAACTGCTTTTACGGCTTCTGAAGAGGAAACCTGCTTAAGCCATTCCGGATCCGGAGCGGCCTCTTGCTTCAGGTATCCTTTCCCGTAATAGCCCCATCCGTCAACCACCTCAAACGGCAGATAGTAAAAATAATAGGTACCGGGTCTGTTAACAGGTCCAAAGCGCAGTGCACAATGATCAGGATTTACCTCAATGCGGCTGATATTTTTCAGCGTATCACCGGTTGCCGCTTCAATAATCAGGAGGCGCCGCTGATCTGGATTCCGGTCGTGACGCCGCCAAAGCAGGTTGATCTCGGCGGCTGGTGAGGACTTTTTTATTTCGATCACTGCTCGCTGGCTGCCGAATGATTCCGGCCATGGCTGAGTGGCGGTGGTCCAGGATAAGGATTGGGC
>CAILAQ010000641.1 GCA_903832165.1 uncultured Bacteroidota bacterium
CATATCTAGTTCTCAATCTTGAAACCCCAACAACTCCTCTGATGTAAATCTGCCTTAAAATTGAAGCGGCTCGGTTATGCCAGAAATCACCTCGCGGCAGGCGGCCTATGAACGAAACGAAACTGCTGCGGCTCAGCCCCGGCTGAACGTAGTGGATGCAAAATGGAAAGTCCTGGTAGGAGCGGTTCAGGATGTAAAGATGAGCACTCCTTACCTTTATACCACAGAAAAACCTGATGACAGCTGGATTTCGGAAACTTTTAATGATAAGTCATGGCAAACCGGACTGGCCCCTTTCGGCGATGGCGATAATGCCCGAACCAACTGGAAAACCTCCGACATATATCTGAGAAAAACTTTTGACTATGATGGCGGAGATCTGAAGAATGGTGGTGTGGTTATCAGTCATGATGAAGATACTGAGGTGTACGTAAACGGACAAAAAATTCTCAGTGTGACCGGATTTTTGGGCAATTATCGGCTGAAGCTGGTGACCGAAGCACTGCGCAAGGCGCTGAAGCCGGGCCGCAACATGCTGGCCGTACACACGCACCAAACAACGGGAGGTCAATATATCGATCTGGCAATTATCGTGGAACAACAATAGAATCGAAAACAACAATGAGTGATCAGGATATTAAAAACAACCAATTATGAACAGATCTTTCGTTTTGCTCGCATCAGGCTTATTGATGTCACTTTTCTCTGCTGAAGCACAAACTCTGCTTCAGAAAATTGAACCTGTCAACTTTTCGCAGGTCGCAATAGAAGACAACTTCTGGAAACCACGTATTTACACTGTTAGTACTGTCACCATTCCGGTATGCATAGATCAAACTGAAGTAAAGACCGCCCGCATACGGAATTTCGAAAAGGTGGCCGCAAAAAAAGGAGAAAAGCATGAAGGAATTTATTACGATGATTCCGATGTATACAAAGCACTCGAGGCCATGGCCTACTCGCTGAAAAATCATCCCGATGCACAACTCGAAAAAAAGGCTGATGAATGGATCGGTAAAATTGCCGCTGCGCAATTGCCCGACGGGTACTTAAATACCTATTATACGCTTACCGGACTGGATAAACGATGGACCAATATGGATTACCACGAGGATTATTGTGCAGGCCATTTGATTGAGGCGGCTGTTGCCTATTACAATACCACCGGAAAAAGAAAATTGCTCGATGTTGCCATCCGGTTAGCCAACCATATCGATTCCACCTTCCGCCTGCAGGACCGTCATTGGATTTCGGGTCATGAGGAAATTGAGCTGGCACTGGTCAAGCTTTATAAAACGACAGGTGATAAACGGTATCTGGATTTGTCGGACTGGTATCTTGCGCAGCGGGGTCACGGATATTTTCAAAAAAGACCGGGCAGCCAGGATTATTGCCAGGATAAATTGCCGGTGAAAGAGCAGGTGCAGATTACTGGGCATGCTGTCCGCGCCATGTATTTATATACCGGTGCTGCGGATGTGGCTGCTGCAAAAAATGATCCCGGGTATATGAATGCCATGAAACAGGTATGGGAGGATGTAGTATACCGCAACATGTATATTACAGGTGGAATAGGATCGTCGGGCAGCAATGAGGGTTTCAGCGTTGATTATGATTTGCCGAATGAAGAGGCATATTGTGAAACCTGTGCCTCTGTGGGCATGGTATTGTGGAATCAGCGAATGAATCTGTTAACCGGAGAAAGTAAATATGTTGACGTACTCGAAAGGAGTCTTTATAATGGAGCACTGGATGGTTTGTCGCTGAAGGGTGACCGGTTCTTTTATGGAAATCCGCTGGCATCAGCGGGGAATGATTCCCGGGACGAATGGTTTGGCACTGCTTGTTGTCCTTCAAATATTGCCCGGTTGGTGGAATCCGTTGGTAATTATATTTATGCAAAATCAGACGATGCCTTATGGGTAAATCTATTTGTCGGAAGCTCGGTCTCTTTTAATCTCAAAAACAAAAAAGTTCAGCTGAAACAAACCACCAATTACCCATGGGATGGGAAAGTGCAGCTTTCTGTTGTCCCGGATAAGCAACTTGAATTTGGTCTTTTTATACGTGTTCCAGGCTGGGCAAATAATCAACCGGTTCCGGGCGATACTTACCATTATCTGGACAGCTCTTCAGAGAAATTTTCTTTGACGCTGAACGGCAACCCTGCTGCTTATACTATGGTCAATGGTTATGCGGTCGTGAAAAGGACCTGGAAAAAAGGTGATATAGTTGAGTTGAATCTTCCAATGCCTGTGCGAAGAATAGTGTCCATTGACAACCTGGTAGCCAACCGGAATCGCGTTGCCCTGCAAAGAGG
>CAILAQ010000642.1 GCA_903832165.1 uncultured Bacteroidota bacterium
TCACCGAAACAGCATCCGGATAGATGTACCAGTATTCATCTGTCCATAATCCCCATCCATCTTTATCAACAGTCAACCAGTCATAACTTACCCCAACACTTGCATTTCTCCAGTGAACCACAACTCTTGCCTCTGTATTTTCAATCAGCCTGACATGCGAATAACGGCAGGTCTTGTCTGACATATGCTCATAGCACTGGTCGGTATAATCTTCAGGCCCCTGGTCACTGTTCCATATCCCGCCGGGTCCTGGTTTGGTAACGATGCTTGGCAGATAATTTGTTCCTCGCCAGAATACAAAACGGCATGGTTTGTCATCAAATGCGACTACTATATCTGCATAATCACCAAAGCGCCATAAGCCATCCCATTCGGGACTGCATTTCAGTTTAGTATAAGTTGCGCCAAATTTGTCGGGAATATCTTCACCTGCAGGTAAGACCCAAAAATCAAGGACCTTCGGATTTGCAGGTTTATAATTCTGGTATCCTGTCAAAATCTCAGCGTGACCCAGGGCTCTGTCGAATAAGCGGACTTCATCTATTAATCCGCTGAATACCATATTCGACAGATATGATTTTGTTATGTTGCGTTCAAATGCCCACGGAGGGGCCTTTTCATGCGCCATCCCTATATAAAGATCATGATTGATCGCATCAGTGATATTGCCGGTAATGTTATTGGTGCCAACTGATTCACCATTAAAATAAATACTAAACCCTTCATCCTTGTTATAAACACCGGTTACACAGGTCCATTTCAACAAATCAACAGGCTTCGTCGTGCATAACCCTACCCATGATCCGTCAATCTGGGCATAGAGGCTTATCTGGCCTAAGTGATTAATTGACAATGAATAACCAGCTTTTTTATCTTGGTCGTGGTCAACTATGCCAGCCTGGTTCCATGGATATTCCTGTGGAGCGATCCATGCTTCAATGGCAAAATCTTTGGTGATCTGAGGCAGCCGATCAGCTGCCAGGGTTACTTTGTTGGTATAACCATCAAAAGAGAGACACGAGCCGGATACTCCGGCCCTCCAATAGCTGTCGACTCCCTCTATTTTACAGGATGAACCGGTTTTACTCTCTTCAGTATCATGCTTGTTTAGTTCTGATCCCTCATCGAATTTCCACCACCTCAGGGGAGATCGGCTCTCTTTATTTATCACAGGCGATCCTGATATTTTTTGCTCCTGAAGATTCTGCAATTTCGCAGGTACAAGTTTTACCGTTTTCATTCCTTCCGAAGTAAGTTGAACTACCTGGGTTGTGACATTCATCGGGTCGTTCCATTGGTCGAGGGAATAGCATCCTTTTTTAATTTTCCTTGTAACAACGGCTTCAGGCTCGATAATAAAATACTCATCCACATAATCTGCAAAATACTTGCCGATATCACCTTCGTAGCTTTTCCTGAAATCGGTGAAATTAAGGCTACTCTGATCCGGCGCATATCTCCAGTGAATAATGATTTTCTTATCAGAATTTTCGATCACTCTAACGTAAGAGCATTTGTTTATCCTGTCGGGTCGTTCCGCTGGGCCATCACCCTTAAACGGAATTATTCTTTCGAAAAACTTTTTTGAGCCTTTTACCTCCCAGTATGGCAAATAGCTGTTTTCGCGACTGAAAACCAATAAGCCTGTGTTGTTTACGTGAACTACAATATCCGCATATTTACCAGTGTTATTATTGTCATTAAAATCAAGCCTGGTATAATAAGCGTAGAATTCGGAGGATTGGGAAAAAGCACCATTACCCGTACAAATCAATCCGGAGATCAAAATTATTATCCGGGTAAAAAGTGTTATTGATTTAACCATTTTTTTCTTAGATATTCTTCAACGCCTCTTCGTTCGGTGTCTGAAAGCGATTTGTCAATAAAAATTATTTCAGCAATATCGCCCTCCCAATTGCCTTCAACACCGGTCAGTTTATCCGTGATTTCCGATTCGAATTCTACTGTTAAAATGCAAAAATTCATAGGATTTGGGGTATGGAACGGATCAATTATTTTCCCGTTCAGATAGACTTTACCATTTTTTGTTTTCGTATCAACCGTTCCCGGATCAAAGATTCTTTTTCCGGAATCGGTGCTTTTACCAAGGTATTTATTCAGGCCCCTGAACAGGCAGGTTCCCGGAAAGCTCATGCTGCTCTCTTTCATCACCATGATAACTGTTTGAAAGCTTCCGATATCCGTCCCCAGATTTGACACCCATACATTGTCAAATCCGCAAACCCCCATCCCGTTTAATGTATAGGGTGTGTATTTGGCAGATATTTTACCCGGGAATCTCAGGGTTTTTGCCTTCCATTCCACCGGCCCTCTCTCCGGAACGGTAGCGTCTTTGATCTGGTCGCCATCAAGGTCACTGGCGTCAAACCACAGTTTTATTTTACCATCCGCAAGGGTCATGGGATTGACCTCTGCTGATGGATTGAAATTGGGCGCCACTCTTAAATAATCTATGTTGGCTCCCGATTTTCCAGTGGAATTGAGGGTAATCCTGTTCTTCCCCTCGATAAGAAAACAAGTGACAGAGGCTTTCGCCCAACCGGTAAACAGCGGGAGAGTCCGAAGAAAATTGATCGGTTGACCAACCAAAGTGCCATTTACTGAAAAATTCATGGGTGTTCCCTTCTCCGAGATACCCCCGTAAATAATATCCACAGGGTAATAACCAGAACTAGCAATTTCAACTGTCCAGGTAAGAGAACCTTCTTTCCCGTTGAAATCGATAAATGCATTATTACTGGCACTAAAATAGTTCCCGACAATATGCCCCGGGATCTCCACAACAGCCTCTTCAGCCTCATAAATGCGCTCTTCCTCAGGGGATTTTGACTTTAGACTTTTGTTTTCTGATTTATCGAGGTTAACACTAGCTGTCAGATCTTTAGCTGTGGAGGAGGCTGATGAATTAATTATTTCCCATTTTATCTGGCGAGTCGGAAAGGCGGCGTAAGGCGGATCGGGGCGGATGAAAGGAGATTCGTCTGTGAGTGAGCAGATCAATTCATATTCAGAGAGGTTTTCGAATTCAACATCGATTTCATCCATTCCTGATGCAATTATTTTTCCGTTCAGGATCCATCGGACAATCTGGGTATTTGGAATAGGCGTGATATGATCAATTTTAAAATGCAGCTTTGTTTTACCGTCGATATTTAAGGTGGAATTTGCAGGTGAATAACTATTTATCGGATTTACAAGGGTATTCACTCTCATGCTTACCCGTTGTTCGCAGATAGGGCACATTTTTTCGGTATTGTCAAATACGCCTGCGCCCATAATACATCCTTGTGCCGTTGATCTGAAGTAATTGGCCAAATGATACTGAGCCCCCTCGAATGCCCCTATTTTATTTCGATATTCAGCGGTATACGGAGTTGGAAGAGGGGTATCGGGATCGATCCATTTCCTCCACTTGATTTTATCGCGGCTGACTTCCGTTTCCACATTATAGGTTGGCATAGCATCCATACCGGTTGCACCGGCGGTATACTCATCTCCGATACTCATGCAGGTGTGGGCAATCTCATGCAGCATTTTCCCGATACCTTTACCGGCGATTATTGCAGAACCCACTCTTTTTTCAAGGTTTCTTGCAGCCCCTCCACCGCCCTGGTCCTGATTTGGCATCACTAAAAATGTAACCCAGCCGGTATTCTCGTCTTTCCAGGGCAGAAATAGTTTATCACGAATGGCATCAACCGTTTCCTCGTCGATCCCTTTTTTCCATTCCGGCGTGTCGGGATACCATAACCCATAAACATTAAAAAAATCCCTGTAATTGGCATAGGCAGTCTGGGCCCGATTATCGCCCGGAGTCAGAGCAGCAATCATTGATTCATTAATGTCCTTTATAAATTCATCCCTCATTTTTGGTGAATTATAGGGCTCCTTGTCACGGGAGGTCCATCGGTTCATGATGACGATATTAATACGGTTATCCTTTTCACCGGTGATCATTAAGGGGATCAGTTCAACCTTTTTAAGCAATGAATCGATGTGATTATCAGTTTGCCCATGAACCGCAAAGACGGACAGGCTGACAAACAAACAAACCGTATAGATTACATTTTTCATCCGATATTCCATCCCGCCCTGAATTCAGGCTTTATCAATGAATTTGCCTGCTCCAGGTTTGTGATCCTCATGGCATTGCTATCCCACTTCAATTCCTGATTGCGGTATAAGGATGCCGCAGTGCCCAGTAAAACGGTTTCAGTCAGGGGTCCGCCATAATTAAAATTTGCGCTGGTCGGTTTGCCTGTTTTTATGGCATCCAGCCAATCCGCATGATGTCCCTTGCTCCGTTCAATGAGCTGTGGCGGTGTTCCTGCCTCCTGGCTTTTATCATTGAGCAGGACTTTAAATCCTGTGGCACCGTGAGAACCGTGGATGATGATGCCCTTTTCGCCGATCAGCAGAGCTCCGCAGGTATCCTCATATTTCAAATCCTTCAGCCGGTCGTCATGCATCGGGAGCAGGCCGCCATCATACCACGTGAGTTTTACCGGTGGCTGATTCTCCCTTGCCGGGAATTTGTAGGTGATGATTGATGCTGTGGCATAAGTGTCATATTTAACCTCCGGTAGCAGGTTGGAGGTGCTGGCGATCACACTGTCAGGACTTCCCAGGTCCAATGCCCAAAATGCCGGGTCAAGTGTATGGCACCCAAAATCGCCCAATGCACCGCAACCGAAATCGATAAATCCGCGCCATTTCATCGGAAGATAATCAGGCTGGTAAGGCCTGTTCTGTGCCGGACCCAACCAAAGGTCCCAGTTCAGCTGCCGCGGGATTTTGTAATCTCCTGTGGGTCGGGCGATACCATGGGGGAACGAAACGGATCCTCCTCCGGCTGGCCGGTCGCACCAGGCATGCACCTCGGTGACTTTGCCAATGGTTCCTGCCTTGATATGCTCATAAAACTGGCGGATACTGTCCCACGAATGTCCCTGGTTCCCCATCTGAGTTTGTACCTTGTATTCCTTTGCCAGCCTGGTTATTTCCCTGACTTCAAAAACAGAGTGCGCCAGCGGCTTTTCACAATACACATGCTTGCCCATTTTTATGGCCATCGTGGCTATCACCGCATGGTTGTGGTCGGGGGTGGAAATAACCACCGCATCGATATCCTTCTGTTTTTCGAGCATCTCCCTGAAATCCTTGTACCGTTTGGCTTTGGGATAAGCATCGAATGATTTTTGCTGGCGCTCTCTCCAGTCCACATCACACAAGGCAACGACATTCTGGTCTTTCAATGACTTTAAATTACTGCCTCCCCTTCCCGCAATCCCTACAAATGCGATGTTCAGTTTATCGGAAGGCCATACCACTTTTTCATTTTTCTTTTCGCCCGGCGCACAGGCAGCGGATCCGAGCACCAGGGCTCCTACTGATCCAATGGAAATCGTTTTTGTAAAGTCTCTTCTGGAGGTCATGGTTTGGGTTTTAGTTTATCGGGTTCAAGATAGTATACGTATCGGTTATCTGTATGTATCAAATTGGTTGGATTGGGTACTAACTTGTTCTGATAAAAATCTTACGATGGGTGAATCGAAATTCAGCAGCAACCTCCTTGTCCTTTTCCCGTTGATATTTTTGGGAGCCTGCACGGAGAAGAATGTCAAAAGGCCGAATTTCCTTATTCTGATTGCCGATGATCAGAGATGGGACCAGTTGAGCTGTGCCGACCAACCGATTATTCCTGAATTAAAAACCCCGAATATCGACAAGCTGGCCAGCAGGGGAGTCTACTTCAGGAATGCTTTCGTTACCTCTCCAATCTGTGCCGTTTCGAGGGCAAGTATCATGACCGGAAGATATGCAAGTACGCATAAGATGAACCATTTTAACACCCCGCTGGCTCCTGATGTCATCGTAAAAACCTATCCTGCATTATTACACGACAATGGATACACGACTGCGGTACTCGGGAAATGGGGCATGGGCACTGAAGGCACCGAAAATATTTTTGACCTTTTCAATGCCTGGGCCGACCAGGGGAGCTATTTTCATGACACCGACAGCGGGAAGGTCCACAATGAGGAATGGCTGGCCGGCAAAGCCCGGGAGTTCCTCAAATCCAGCACAACCGGTAAACCGTTCTGCCTCACCGTCTGTTTTAAATCACCACACCATCCCTATCAGCCCGACCCACGTGACACGGATCTTTTCAAAGACGTGATCATTCCCAAAAGAGCGACGGATACCCCCGAAAGCTATCTGGCAGTATCCCCGGCCGTCAAGGAAAATTCATTAAACCGGTGGTGTTATTTTGATGAGAGAAAGGATTCGGCCACCAAAGAAAATTTCGAGAAGAATTTCCTGAGATGTGTTGCAAGCCTGGACCGGTCGGTTGGAGAAATATTGCAAAGTTTGGAGGAACTGAATCTTGACAAAAACACCGTGGTGATATACCTGTCAGATAACGGCTATTTGTGGGGTGAGCATGGTCTTGGCGGAAAGTGGCTGTTATATGAAGAATCCATCCGTGTCCCGATTATCATTTATGAGCCGGGTATCCCCGCTAAATTGAAGGGGGTAAAGCTTGACGAACTTGCATTGAATATTGATATTGCCCCCACAATACTGGATTTGGCAGGCATTCCTGTTCCGGATGTCATGGATGGAATGAGCTTATCCCCCTTACTCAGAGGAA
>CAILAQ010000643.1 GCA_903832165.1 uncultured Bacteroidota bacterium
CCTACTGCCTACTGCCTACTGCCAACTGCCAACTGCCTACTGCCAACTGCCTACTGCCAACTGCCTACTGCCAACTGCCAACTGCCAACTGCCTACTGCCAACTGCCTACTGCCAACTGCCAACTGCCAACTGCCTACTGCCTACTGCCTACTGCCAACTGCCTACTGCCTACTGCCTACTGCCAACTGCCAACTGCCTACTGCCTACTGCCTACTGCCTACTGCCAACTGCCTACTGCCTACTGCCTACTGCCAACTGCCAACTGTAGACTATCCCAATCCCGGCGTCGACCTCCTCCTCCTCCTCCGACTCATAGTTTCATCCGGCATTTCTTCCTTCCTCTTCCTTGCCTGCCTCAGCCCCTCGCGGAATAATTGCGGATAACGAATGCGGATATGGCGCAGCTTAAATGGCCTGATCCTGAGCATGTCACGTATATAGGCCATGTAATGGCGCCGGGCCTTCTCTTCATAAATATCACTGATCGTAATCAATATGCCGGTCTCCTCTACCATCCCGAATTCATCATTGATGGCCGTGCCGAATGTCTTCATCGTAGGAGTGAGATTCATGTAGGAGTTGATCAGCGGCGGAACCCGAAGCCCCAGTCCCCTGATCTCCTTTGAAAGTGTCTTGTAGTCATCGGCATAATTCCCGGAGTTGAAAATGTTTGCTACCTGAGCAAGATCTTCTTTATTGATCAGCCGGTTTACCGGGGTAACCAGATGTTCGTTGTCGGGGAAATATTTCTCCAGAAAACTGAGTATCAGATTGCGGCCGTGCGGATTGTAATCGGTATACATGGTGACCTTGCCGAAATAATACTTTGCCTGATGGTATTTCAGAATCAAAGCCCCCAATCCGTCCCAGAGATTGTCCAGCGCATACATTCCCTTCCGAAGCAACCGTGTCGACTGATATAACGGCTGAACAAACGACCGGCCTAGCTCAATCGTGTAGGGCATATACTCACTGATGAACTTATCCGAAAAATTAAACAGGTGCGACGTGGCCAGATTATGAATGGCATCTTCCGCACAAGTGAGCCCGTTGCATACGAAGAATCGGTACCCGCCAAGAATTTCCTCTTCTTTTGGGTCCCATACAATCAGCTGATGGTAAGGGTTTTCGGAAATATCGTACTTGTCTATGTCAACAGATTCCCCTGTTCCTCCCCCGGCTTCGCGGAAAGATATTTCACGCAGCCGGCCGACCTCCTGCATCAGGCTGGGGCATTCAGCACCAGTAAACATATAGATCAGATTGTGAGAGTAGTTAGTCTCACACAGGTATTTCTCAGGCGTTAATTCACGCTGAAGCTTCTGCCGGCTGACACGGGGAGCAATCGGTTTCATTAGGGTTTCCTTCCGATGTTAAAAGTAGCTATTCAAAGCTGACTTCCCATTTTATATACCTGTTTTTTTACGTCGGCCGCCCACGCTTCGGCACTCCGGCTTGAATCAAACGAACGCCATGGAATGGGCCTGCCAAACTTTATGACAAGATGCATGCCTTTTTGTTTAAACATCTCGTTAGGTAGATAAACCATCTCGATGTTCGCCTTTATCCCCAGAAATTTCCTGAGGTTGGCCAGCCTGTAAAAGAAACCCGATACCCGCCCGCTGATAAATACCGGAACAACATCCCGCTCATGTAAAAATGCTTTCTTGACAAATGTGCTCTTCCATTCAATATCCTCAATCTTAAACCATTTGCGACGGCTGACCAGTCCCGCCGCAAAAAAGACCACCGGATCATTACCGTCAAAAACCCGGTGCATCTCGGCAACATAATCCTTCGAATGTCCGCCGTGCTTATTTACTCCGATCATTAAGCTTCGCAAAGGTTTTATGTTCATCAGGAGATCGTTGGAAACGCTCTTGGGATTTGGCCGGATATATTCATTAATGGCCCATAATAAGCACATTCCATCTACTCCTCCCAAAGGATGGTTGGAGGCAAAAATAAGCCGTGAATCTTTTGGAACATTTTCTATTCCAACAACATCAATCTTGATTTTCCAATGATCAATGCAATAGCGGACAAACTCAACTCCGCTCAGGTTATCAGTCGATCTGAGTAACTCATTTATCTCCTCCTGATGCACTATTTTCTTCAGATACCGCAAAACAAAGTTCGGAATCCGTTTCAGCAACCTGGCATTCTTTGAGGCGAAAACCTTCTCCACATCAATAAGTTGGAGCCTGTCATGGCTGGATTGGTCAGTCATAGTCCCTGTTTTCATTAACAATCATAAAGGTACTAATAAACCTGTAAGGTCTGCCATGCCAAAAAGTTATCAACATGAGATAAAAATCGGTGTTAAAAATTGGGAAGAAGTGGGAAGATGTGTTTATTTTTACCCGAAATCAAAATCAGGATGTCCAGGTTTAAAGGTGATCATTATTGCAAGGTGGATTCGAAGGGTCGGATCCTGTTTCCGGCAAAGCTGAAGAAGCAAACGCCGCAGGAAGCAGGGGAAGTCTTTGTCGGAAAACTGAGCGCCTTTGAGAAAAGTCTGGTGCTTTATCCTGAGAATGTATGGAATCAATTGGTGAAAAGGACTCTGAAGCAGTTAAATCCTTACAATGCGAAACATGATCTTTTCCGTCGCGACTTTTTCAGGGACATAGTCGAGCTGGAATTTGATGCCTCTGGTCGCATTTTATTGCCAAAAAGATTCCTCGATGTACTGCAGCTTACTCCGGGTGAAGGGGGCGATGTGGTTCTGGCCGGTCAGGGCGACCGTGTGGAACTCATGGCTAAATCCCTCTACCTCGGAACCGAGATGAGCAGCGATGACCGCAAGTCCCTTTCTGCTGAAGTTATGGGTGATTTTAAGTGGGATGATGAAGACTAATGGTTGCAATCGAATACCACATACCTGTGCTCCTTTCAGAAAGTGTATCAGGACTGGCTATCAGGCCTGATGGAGTATATGTCGACCTGACCTACGGCGGCGGCGGGCATTCCCGCGAAATCCTCAGCCACATAACCACTGGAAAATTAATCTCCTTTGATCAGGATCCTGCCATGCTGGAACGCCTGATCGATGACAGTCGCTTTGAATTCGTTCAGCATAACTTTCGCTATTTCGGTAACTACCTGAACTTTCTGGGCTTTGAAAAGGTCGATGGAATTCTCGCCGATCTTGGTGTCTCCTCGGAACATCTCGATAATCCGGAACGGGGATTCTCCTTCCGTTATGATGCCCCCCTGGATATGCGCATGAGCCCCGGCCTCAAAAAAAGCGCTGCAGATATCCTCAGGGAATCGGATGAACAGGAACTTAAAAGAATCTTTCAGGAATATGGAGAGGTGGAAAATTCCCACCGCATAGCCCGGCGCATTGTGGAAACCCGGCAGGCTAATCCTGTTCTCACCACCTTCGCCCTCGCCGGCTGCCTGCGCCCACTCTTCCCGATGAACCGCGAAAACAAAATGCTGGCCCAGGTTTTCCAGGCTTTACGTATCGCCGTAAACCATGAAATCGACAGCCTCGAAGAAATGCTCAGCCAAACCGCAGCCTTCCTGAAACCCGGCGGCCGGCTGGTCGTCATCAGCTATCACTCCCTGGAAGACCGACTGGTAAAAAACTATGTCAAAGGGGGAAATGCCGAAGGAACTATCAATACCGACCTGTACGGACAAACCCTCACCCCGTTTAAAGCCATCAACCGAAAGGTTATCGTTCCCGGTGATGAGGAAAATAACAGAAACAGCAGGGCGCGCAGTGCCCGTTTGAGAATAGCGGAAAGAACTGAATACCAGGCAAATGTTTAAGAGGAACAAAAAGAAAAAAACAAACCAGGAATTCATTCCGGTTCGGCAGGAGATTAAGGAGTCTTCCAAATTTTCCATTAAGGATCTTTTGGGTGGCAGCGTCCTGTCAAGGGAAGTGGTGACCCGGCAGATACCGTTTCTCCTGTTTCTCACTTTAGCCTTGCTGCTGTACATTTTCAACCAATACCGCGGTGAAAATATTATGCGCCAGATTATGACCCTTGAAAAAAGAGTTCGTGAAATGCGCTCTGAATCAGTCTCCACCGCCTTTGAACTTCAGGAAATAAGCAGGCAGAGTGAAGTCAGCCGTATGATTACCGAACAGGGTCTGCTATTGAAGGAAGCGAAAACGCCTCCCTATAAAATTGTAATGGAAAAGTAAAATTGGATATAAAGAAACCCATATTAGCCCGGCTTGGCATTGTATACATGGTATCCTTTGCAGTGGCACTTGCCATTCTTGCACAGGTATTATATATACAGCTGGTCAGCGGTGATCAGCTTCGTATTGAAGCCGCCGAATTCAGCGAAACCCATCGGCCCATAGCTTCCAGCCGCGGCAATATCCTGGCACGCGATGAAAGTACCCTCGCCAGCTCTCTTCCAAGGTTCGATGTCGCCATGGACCCCAACAGTTCGGGTATGGACCAGAGTATTTTCGATAAAAACCTGCCTGCTCTCTCCTCTGCATTAAGTGGCCTGTTTCCGGATAAAACAGCTGTACATTATACCCAGATGATTCGTAAGGCCCGCAGCGAACGCAAACAATACGTTCTCCTCCATAAGGATGCTTCATTTGATGAGGCCCGGATGGTCAGGACCCTGCCGCTGTTTAATCTTGGACAATACAAAGGCGGACTGATACTTACGCAGGCCAGTAAACGGGAAATGCCCTACAAAAATCTGGCAAGCAGAACGATCGGATACGTAAGCGAAGGTGAAACAGTAGTGGGTATCGAAGGTTCATTCGATTATTTCCTCAAGGGAACCGATGGCCAGCGCCTCGAACAGAGAATTGGCGGAGGTACCTGGATGCCATTGAATACCGACAATGAAATTGATCCGGTGGACGGCCTCGATGTGGTCACCACCCTCGATGTGAATTTTCAGGATGTCGCGGAATCTGCCCTCAATGAATGCCTCGTCACTTATCAGGCGGAATACGGATGCGCCGTGCTGATGGAAGTGGCCTCCGGTGAAATTCTCGCCATGGCCAACCTGGGCAAAGCCGACGATGGAAATTATTATGAGATAAAGAATTATGCCATAAATGATTGCCTCGAGCCGGGTTCAACATTTAAAGTGCCATCAATCATGGCAGCTCTGGAAGACGGATATGTGGATACAGCGGATATGATTGCGACTGGCAATGGCAAATATACCATGCATAATCAGCCGATTACCGACTCGCATACCGGCGGTCACGGTACAATTTCGGTGAAGGAAGTGGTGGAAGCCTCTTCTAATATCGGTATGGCCATGATCATCGATAAGCATTATGGCTCAAATCCTGAACATTTCCTCGAGCGCATCTACTCCATGGGGATCAATAAATCGCTTAACCTCGAAATCGAAGGAGGACAGGACCCGCGTATTAAAACACCTGCAAGCAAAACCTGGTCGGGCGCAACCGTCGCCTGGATGGCATTTGGCTATGAGGTGGAATTAACCCCGCTGCAAATTCTGACATTCTATAATGCAATTGCCAATAACGGAACCATGGTCAGGCCGCGTTTGGTTAAGGCCCTGAAATCTCATAGTCAGGTGGTAAAACCTTATAAAACGGATGTGATGAAATCATCAATCTGTTCCAAAGAAACCCTGAAAATCATCAGAGAGATCCTGATCGGCGTGGTTAATGCCGGGACAGCCAAAAACCTCAAAAACGACATGTATCAGATCGCCGGAAAAACCGGAACCGCTGTAATTTCCCAGGGGGCCAAAGGGTATAAAACTGAGGGTGGGAGAAAAGATTACCGTGCCTCATTTGTCGGTTATTTTCCTGCGGATAATCCAAAATACAGCTGTATAGTGGTTGTTTCCAGGCCTAAAGGTGGCACCTATTACGGAGCCGTTGTTTCCGGTACCGTTTTCAAGGCCATCTCTGATAAAGTATATGCCACGAATCTTGATATGCAGAAAAGCCTGACCGCTCCGAAAGATACTTCCCTGGAACGGATTCCATCAGTAGCCCCGGGATTCTGGCCCGATGCAAGCAACGTGCTCACTACCCTGAAAATCCCTTTCACGGGAGTAAAACAGGCTGATGCATGGGCTCAGGTGATTCGCAAAGGTGACCAGCTTCAGGCTCAGACCGTCAATCTGCAGGATTCTGTTTGGCCAAGTTTCATTGGCATGGGTCTCAAGGATGTACTTCCGGTGCTCGAAAATATGGGCTATAAGGTAAAAGTCAAAGGGTCAGGCAGAATTATGACTCAGATGCCAGCCGCAGGAACCAGGCGCGATTCAGTAAATGTCATTGAATTCCAACTCGCTTCCCTATGAAAAAGCTCAGTGAACTCACCGGTCATATCAAGATGCAAAGGCTCATCGGGAATCCTGATGTCCGCATCACCGGCCTCACTATGAACTCCCGGGAGGTAAAGCCAGGCATGCTCTTTGCCGCTGTCAAAGGAACAAGTGCCGATGGCCATAATTATATCCCTCAGGCAATTGCAAACGGAGCCGCGGCAATCCTGTGCGAACAGCTGCCGGCCTTCGATACCGGCAAAACCACTATTATCCAGACCGGAAATGCTGCAAAAGCAATCGGTCACCTGGCTTCGGCCTTTTATGATTTCCCGTCGGAATCAATAAAGGTAGTGGGCGTTACCGGCACAAACGGTAAAACTACTATCGCAACTCTGCTGTATAAACTCTTTGAAAACCTCGGATATCCTTCCGGACTGATCTCCACCATCCGGGTGTGCGTTCACCTCAGCTCAACCGAGGCAACCCATACCACCCCTGATGCCATAACATTCCAGAGGCACCTGGCCGAAATGGTTGAAGCCGGTTGCCAATATGCTTTCGTTGAGGTTTCCTCCCATGCAATGGATCAGTTCCGAGTGGAGGGTGTACACTTTGCAGGTGGCATCTTTACCAACCTGACCCGCGATCATCTGGATTATCATCTGGATTTCCAGTCATACCTTAAAGCAAAAAAATCATTTTTCGATCAGCTCGATAGTAGTGCCTTTGCCCTGACAAATACCGAAGACCGCAATGGATTCGTGATGCTGCAGAATACCCCGGCACGAAAATTTTCGTATACCACCAGGGGATCTGCCGATTTTGAAGCACGCCTGATCGAGCAACATATCGATGGCATGCTCGTATCCTTCGACTCGCTGGAGGTCTGGATCCGTTTTATCGGAAGATATAATGTCTCAAATCTGCTGGCAGTTTACTGTACCGCCCGGCTTCTCCAACAGTCGCAGTCCGAAATTCTTACTCAGCTCAGCGGTCTGGATCCCGTTGAGGGCCGCCTGGAAACCGTGCTGCTTGGCAACGAAAGAATTGGAATTGTTGATTATGCCCATACACCCGATGCACTTGAAAATGTGCTTTCCACACTTGGCGAACTGAAAAGCGGCGATAGCAGAATCATCACTGTTTTCGGGGCAGGCGGCGACCGCGATCGTGGCAAGCGGCCGCTCATGGCCGAAGTAGCCTGCCGCTTAAGCGATCAGGTAATCATCACTTCCGATAATCCGAGGAGTGAAAATCCGGAAATGATTATCGAAGAGATAAAGAAAGGTATCCCCGCAGGGACTGAATCACGCGTGCTGAGCATTTCCGACCGTCATGAAGCGATTAAAACCGCCGTGGCCCTGTCGCGCAAAGGCGATCTGGTCCTGCTCGCCGGCAAGGGACACGAAACCTACCAGGATATCAATGGCGTAAAACACCATTTCGATGACCTCGAAGAACTCTCCTCCCTCAGCACTGAAACTCTGAAACTCTGAAACTCTGAAACTCTGATGCTTTACGAACTCTTCACATGGTTAAACAGTCTGCACTTCCCAGGCGCCGGGGTGTTCCAGTACATCTCCTTCAGGTCGGCGATGGCACTGATTACCGCATTGATTGTTTCGATGCTGTTTGGGAAGAAAATCATCAATTATCTGCGGGTTAAGCAGGTTGGAGAATCGGTACGCGATCTGGGCCTGGAAGGTCAGATGAGTAAGTCAGGTACCCCAACCATGGGCGGCATTATTATTCTGGCTGCCATTCTTATTCCTACGCTGCTCTTCGCAAAACTCGATAATATATATATCATCATGATGCTCCTGACCACTGTGTGGCTCGGGCTTCTGGGTTTTCTCGATGATTATATCAAGGTATTCAAAAAGAATAAGGCCGGACTGGCTGCCAAATTTAAGATCGTCGGACAGGTAATCCTCGGGCTGATTATCGGACTTACCATGTATTTCAATAAGGATGTTAAAGTTGGGGAGAAAATTCCCGTTAAACCCAGCGAAATCACAGCCAATGACAGTGTGGTGACTTCGGCCAGTCAGGATGGACTCACCTATAAATATGTTGAACACAGAGGCGCCACGACAACCATTCCGTTCCTGAAAAATAATGAATTCAATTACCACTGGTTCGTCGGCTGGACGGGTGACAAATCAAGGAATCTGGCATGGATCATCTTTGTTCTGGCCGTTATCCTGATCCTGACCTTTATCAGCAATGGCGCAAACCTCACCGACGGACTGGATGGCCTGGCCACCGGTACCTCAGCTATTATCGGGGCAACACTCGGAATCCTCGCATACTTATCGGGTAACTATGAGCTTTCGCACTACCTGAATATCATGTATATACCTTACTCCGGTGAACTTGCCGTTTTTGTATCGGCATTTATCGGGGCAACCGTTGGCTTCCTGTGGTACAACTCTTATCCCGCCCAGGTATTCATGGGCGATACCGGGAGCCTGGCACTGGGCGGCATCATTGCGGTATTTGCCATTCTGATCCGCAAGGAACTCTTCATTCCAATCCTCTGCGGTGTGTTCATTATTGAGAATGTCTCCGTGATCCTGCAGGTTGGCTGGTTTAAATATACCCGCATTCGTTTCGGAACAGGCAGGCGGATTTTCCTGATGTCGCCACTGCATCACCATTTTCAGAAGAAAGGCTATTCTGAACCAAAAATCGTGACACGCTTCCTCATTTTTGGCCTTTTGCTCGCAGTAGTCACCATAGCTACCCTAAAACTCAGATAACCTTGGCAGACAAAATCGTCATATTGGGAGCAGGCGAAAGCGGAGTCGGATCAGCAATCCTGGCCCGGAAGCAGGGTTTCTCTGTCTGGGTCTCTGATGCCGGGAAAATCAAGCCGGAATATCGACAGATCCTGGAGGAGATGAACTTCGGTTTCGAGGAGGGCGGTCATACGGAATCCCTGATACTCGATGCCTCTGCCGTGATCAAAAGCCCGGGAATTCCCGATAAGGCTCCGATGATCAAACTGCTGCATGAAAAAGGCATTCCGGTAATCTCCGAACTTGAATTTGCCGCTCGGTATACCACTGCAAAATTGGTGTGCATTACCGGCTCAAACGGTAAAACCACCACTACCCTCATGACTTACCACATTCTTAAAAGTGCCGGTCTGAATGTGGGCCTGGCCGGGAATATCGGACAAAGTTTTGCCCGTCAGGTGGCTGAGCAGAATTTTGACACATACGTATTGGAAATATCAAGTTTTCAGTTAGATGGAATGTATGATTTCAGGGCCGATATTGCTGTCCTGATGAATATCACCCCGGATCATCTGGATCGGTATAATTATGAATTTCAGAATTATGCCGATAGTAAATTCCGGATAATCCAAAACATGCGTCCCGAGGACCATTTTATATACTGCGGTGACGATCCTGTTGTCCGTGAGGAAATTTCAAAGAGGCAGATTATTCCACAGCAATTGCCATTTGGTTTCGATAAAGTATACAACCCGGGCGCCTGGGTAGAAGGCGATCAACTCAACATTGTCATTAATAATAATCCTTTCAATATGTCAATATTTGATCTTTCCATGCAGGGTAAGCATAACGCTTACAATTCCATGGCTTCAGGAATTGCGTCCCGCGTGCTTGATATCAGAAAAGACACTATCCGTGAATGCCTTACCGATTTTCAGGGTGTGGAACATCGCCTCGAGCCGGTTATCAAGGTGCACGGTATCGAATTCATCAATGATTCCAAGGCAACCAACGTGAACTCCACCTGGTATGCCATGGAATCCATGAAGGGCAAGGTGGTCTGGATTGTGGGTGGAGTGGATAAGGGAAACGATTATTCAATCCTCGATTCACTGATCCGCGAAAAGGTCAGATCCATTGTTTGCCTGGGAAAGGATAATACCAAGATTCATGAGGCATTCGATAATATAATCGATACGGTCGTTGATTCGGATAATATGGAAGAAGCCGTCCGAACTGCCTACTACCTGGCCGAGGAGGGAAACATTGTCCTTCTTTCACCCTGCTGTGCCAGCTTCGACTTATTTGAAAATTATGAAGATCGCGGCCGGCAATTCAAAAATGCCGTACGCAACCTTTGATTTATAATGAATTAACCAAATCGGGATATGCGCAACTTTCTGCAGGGTTTTAAAGGTGATCGGGTGATCTGGGTACTCATGGTATTCCTGACGATATATTCAGGATTGGCCGTGTCCAGCTCGGTTGCTGCCCTGGCTTTCCATAACGGAGGAAATGTTACCACGCATATCGTCAGGCATATCATGTACCTGGCGTTTGGCTGGGTAATGCTTTATGCCTTCCATAAAGTACCATTCCGTTATTACAATGCCGGAGCCAACCTTTTACTGGTGATTGCCGCGGTCCTTTTGGTTTTCACCCTCCTTTTCGGGGTGCATGTCAATGATGCTACGCGGTCGCTGAAAATACCGGTGTTCGGGACTTTCCAGACATCCGACTTTGCCAAGATCGCTCTGATCATTTTTGTTGCCCGCTTCCTTAGCCGGAATCAAACTGAAATACAGGATTTTAAAAAGGGATTTTTACCTGTCGTAGCGTTTATCGGTATTATTTGCGGCCTGATCGCACCTGAGAACCTATCCACGGCAGCTATATTATTTCTCACTTGCATGGTGATGCTGTTTATTGGCCGTACGAAGCTCATGTACCTGCTGGGCCTCGCCGGAGCAGGTATCGTGCTTCTTGCATTCATTGTCATCATCGGTAAAACAACCAGTACCAGCGTTCGCGAACAGACGTGGCAAAACAGGATCACGCAGCATTTTTCAAGCGATTCCAACCCGGAAGAAAAATTCCAGTCGGATAAAGCAAAAATAGCAATAGCCAACGGAGGCATGTTCGGAAAATTTGCCGGCCACAGCACCCAGCGCCGCTCTCTTCCGCAAGCATACTCCGATTTTATTTTTGCCATTGTCATTGAAGAGTATGGATTCCTGTTCGGCGCATTGCCGCTGATGTTTATCTACCTGATATTACTCTACCGGGCGGGAGTGATCGTCCGGAAGTGTACCCGGTCCTTCCCCGCATTCCTGGTGGTTGGACTCACGGTGGGCCTGGTGATCCAGGCCATGGTAAACATGGGCGTATCATCCGGATTATTGCCTGTAACGGGCCAGCCGCTGCCATGGGTCAGCCGCGGAGGCACATCAATAATATTCACGGCCATGGCCATAGGGATGATCCTTGGCGTCAGCCGTTCACTTGACGAGGAGGGGGCAATTGCAGAAGAATAAACCATATCGCATTATTTTGAGCGGTGGCGGCACCGGCGGGCATATTTTCCCTGCCATTGCCATTGCCAATGAACTCAGGGCGATTAATCCATCGGTGGAAATTCTTTTCGTTGGCGCCATCGGAAAAATGGAAATGGAAAAGGTTCCCCGTGCAGGATATAAAATCGTCGGATTGCCCGTATCGGCATTTCATCGCAGACTTTCGGCAAAAAATCTTCTCTTCCCCTTTAAATTGCTGGCAAGCATGATTAAGGCATCTCGCGTGGTTAGTGAATTTAAACCCGACCTGGTCATCGGTACCGGTGGTTTCGCCAGCGGACCGGTTCTTCGTGTGGCTGCCAGAAAAGGGATTCCAACTCTCGTGCAGGAACAAAATTCATTCCCCGGAGTCACCAACCGGCTGCTGGCAAAAAAAGTCGGCGCCCTCTGCGTTGCCTATCCTGATATGGATCGGTGGTTCCCGGCTGAAAAGATTGTTGTTACCGGCAACCCGGTCCGCAAAGATCTCCGGATACCCGAAAGCCTTATGGCCAATGCAAAAGCCAGTTTCAAAATCACCGGTGAAAAACCTGTAATACTGATATTCGGCGGAAGTCAGGGTGCCCGAACCCTCAATCAGAGCCTTTATGCTTCCATAGATAAAATTGCCAAAGCACCGGTTGATGTTATCTGGCAGACAGGTACAACTTTCTATCAGACTGCAAAACAAGAGGTTGAAATGATGGGAGCGAAGAATATCCGGGTGATGGAATTCATCTATGATATGAACTTCGCTTATGCACTCGCAAGCCTGGTGGTTGCCCGTTCAGGTGCAATTACCCTGTCGGAGCTTTCAGTTCTCGGAAAGCCTGCCATACTGGTTCCGCTGCCCAGTGCTGCCGAGAATCATCAGGCTAAAAATGCCCAAACATATGTCGATGCCGGAGCTGCAATGCTTGTCACCGACCATGATGCTCCTGAACAGCTGGTTAATGCCATGCTGGAACTGATAAACGACGCCCCCCGGCTCACTGAAATGGCCGCTAAAATGACCCGCTTCGCCAAACCCGATGCGGTCACCGAAATTGCCCAAGTGGCAATGAACCTCCTTTGTCATCCCCGCGAAGGCGGGGACCCCGTTCCTAACCACGAATCTCAAGGCGGGGACCCCGTCCCTAACCACGAATCTCATTAATTATGCTACTCGACCGCATTCAACGTGTTTATTTCCTCGGAATCGGGGGCATCGGAATGAGCTCCCTGGCAAGGTTCTTCCGTAGTCGCGGTATCGCCGTTGCAGGGTACGACCGGACACAGACGCCGTTAACCCGTGCGCTGGAAAAGGAAGGTGTCAATATACATTATACGGATAATCCCGATCTGATACCATTTGTCGTCCGCAGTCACCCCTTTGAGCCGGAAACACTGATTATTTTCACTCCGGCCATGCCCAAGGATTCTCCGGAACTGAACTATTTCAACGAAAACAACTATATCCTCCATAAAAGATCTGAAATCCTGGGATTGATCACCCGCTCCTATGATAGCCTGGCCGTAGCCGGAACGCATGGTAAGTCTACCGTTACCGCCATGATTGCACAGATACTCATTGAATCCGGCGAAGGTTGTACCGCTTTTCTCGGTGCAATCAGCAAAAGCATAAACAGTAATCTGGTGCTCTCCGATACTTCCCGATGGGCAGTTGTGGAGGCTGACGAATTCGACCGGTCGTTCCTGCAGCTCAATCCCTATATGGCCTGTGTAACCTCGATGGATCCCGATCACCTGGATATTTACGGTGATTACGAGACAATGATACAGGGCTTTACCGATTTCGTAAACCGGGTGAAGCCGGAGTCGAAATTGCTGTTTAAGCGAGGATTGTCGCTAAAACCCGATGCCCGCAAAAAGCAGGAAGTCTGTACCTACAGCCTCGATAATACCGAATCCGGTTTCTATGCGCGGAATATCCGCCAGGTTGAGCTCGGCTATTGCTTTGATATGATCACTCCCGAAGGAATTGTGGCAGATATTCTCACCCGCATACCGGGAATTACCAATGTGGAAAATGCCGTGGCAGCCTCGGCTCTCACCTGGATGGCCGGAATCACCGAGGATGGCATCCGCAGGGGAATTGCTGCTTTTGAAGGCCTGGTGCGCCGCTTCGACCTCCGGTTCAGAAAAGCCGGTGTGGTTTATATCGATGATTATGCCCATCATCCCAATGAAATCAGTGCCTTGATCGGTTCCATACGGATGCTTTTCCCCAGTGCTAAAATCACAGGAATTTTCCAGCCGCACCTCTATTCGAGAACCAGGGATTTTGCCGATGGATTTGCTGAATCTCTTGGTAAACTGGATGAATTGATTCTTCTCGATCTCTATCCGGCTCGTGAACAGCCGATTCCGGGCGTGGATTCAAAAATGATTTTAGATCTCGTTAATCTGAATAATAAGAAGTTGTGTGCCAAAGCTGATCTGATCGGGATGCTTGATAATTACCAGCCGGAGGTCCTGCTGACTATCGGCGCCGGCGATATCGACACGCTTTGCGAACCCATCGTAAAATATCTGGAAGAGCATGTGGCGTAAGATTTTAAATATCAGCTCATGGGTTATACTGGCCGCGTACCTGGGTGTCAGCCTTTGGTTTACGGAGCAGCGGATGAAGAATCTCACATTCCGCCAGGTTACTGTAACTATCTCCGACAGCCTGCACAGCCATTTCATCACCCCGGCTGAAATTACCGAGGTCATGGCCATTAAAGGAATCCGTACCACAGGTAACCGGATGTCTGATCTGAATCGCGATGAAGTGAAAAATACTGTGAAAACCATTTCAGGTGTAAAAAATGCGGTGGTATACTCTACCCCCGACGGCACCCTCTTTATCGAGGTTTCGCAGAGAACGCCCATGATGCGGTTTGTATCTCCCTTCAATTCATTTTATATCGATACAGAAGGGCGGGAGATGTCCCTGTCATCGCACTACTCCGCCAGGGTGCTGGTAATAACCGGTGCAGGCGACAAGAAATTCCTGAAAGACAGTCTTTTCCCAGTGGTAAATGCAATCCGTAATGAGCCTTTCCTTGATGCCCTGATTGAGGAAATTACCGTTAATGCCGACCATACCCTGGAAATTCTTCCCCGGGTTGGTGATCAGCGCGTTCTTTTTGGCGATGCCGGGAATTACGGCTGGAAACTCACCAAGCTGAAAGTTTTTTATCAGCAGGGCCTGCCGAATGTTGGCTGGGACCGCTACTCGAAGATCGACCTGAGGTTCAGTAACCAGGTTGTTGGTCGCAAATGGAGCGATCAGCAGCGCATGGACCGGGATTCGTTAAGGGCGACTATCGACACCACCTTTATCCTTAAACCGAAGAAGGGGGTTAACCCGTTGAAAATGGTAAAACCGGCTGCAAAAACGGTTGTGAAACCGATTGTAAAACCGATTAAGAAAGTCTGATAAATAATATGGCAAAAAAAATAGAAATTATTTCAGCGATTGATATCGGAACGACCAAGATCGTGGCCTTGATCGCGCGTAAAACTGAGGATGGCAAGTTTGAGATCCTGGGTTTGGGCAATGCACCTTCAAGCGGCGTAAAACGCGGCGTGGTTGTACATATCGATGAAACTGTCAGCGCTATCGAGCTGGCTAAACAGCAGGCCGAGGAACAGTCAGGCTATACCATGAGTGAGGTATATGTGGGCATAGCCGGTCAGCATATCCGGAGCATGAAGAACCGCAATTCCAAATACCTCGATAACGAAGAGATTACCCAGGAGGACGTTACCTATCTGCACGACCAGATGGCTAAAACACCACTGGATCCGGGTGATGAGATACTGCATGTGATTCCTCAAAGCTATATCGTTGATTCCGAGACTGATGTCTGTAAGCCTGTGGGCATGTCGGGCCGGATGCTTGAAGCGAACTTTCATCTGGTGATCGGTAAGGTGGCTTCCGCGAGGAATATCTCGAAATGTATTGAGCGCGTGGAACTGAAAGTGAAGAAGATGATCCTGGAGCCATTGGCCTCGGCCACAGCCGTGCTGACCGCTGATGAGCGTGAGGCAGGAGTCGTGCTGATCGATATCGGCGGAGGCACAACGGATATTGCCGTTTTTTATAACGATGTGGTCAGGCATACTGCAGTGATCCCTTTTGGCGGCAACGTGATTACCAATGATATCAAGGAGGGGTGCTCAATATTGCTCCGTCAGGCAGAATCACTGAAGGTGCAGTTCGGATCGGCCATGGGAGATACAGCTGCCGATGATAAGGTGGTGACCATACCCGGCATCAGCGGTCGCGATGCACGCGAGATCTCCTTTAAGAACCTGGCATACATTATTCAGGCACGTATGGAAGAGATTCTGGATGCCGTGAATTATGAAATTGAGAATTCGGGATTTGCCGAGAAGGTAAGTGCGGGAATCGTAATCACTGGTGGAGGAGCAATGCTCAAGGGCTTACCTCAGCTGATAAAATATAAAACCGGCTATGATGTCCGTGTTGGATATCCTAACCAGTTTCTTGCTGCAGATACAGATGAAAAAACCACCCAGCCACACTATTCAACCGGTATCGGTCTGATTGTGGAAGGCGCAATAAGTGGTACAACAGCCGGAACCCGTCCGGGTTTTGCCTTCCGTAAAAAACAGCAGAATAGTACGCTGAAAGAGAAAATCCAGACAGGATGGCTAAGTTTTTTTAATGATACAAGTAATCGGTTATAACAAATAAATCTGACCCTATGTTTGAGGACGTTTATCAATTCGAAGAGCCCCGGGAATCTAAATCGATCATTAAGGTGATCGGGGTAGGCGGCGGCGGAAGCAATGCCGTAAATCATATGTATCAGCAGGGAATCCGTGGCGTTGAGTTTGTTGTTTGCAATACCGACAGTCAGGCACTGCAAACCAGCCCGATCCCCAATAAGATACAGCTGGGCAAAACGCTCACCTTCGGCCGTGGAGCCGGTAATGAGCCGGAAAAAGGCCGCGATTCGGCCCTTGAAAGTATCGAGGATATCCGCAGATTCCTCAGCGACAACACCAAAATGGTGTTCCTTACCGCCGGAATGGGTGGAGGAACCGGAACCGGTGCTGCTCCTGTAATCGCAGAGGTAGCTACTGAACTCGGTATTCTTACCGTTGGAATCGTAACCCTGCCATTCTCTTTCGAAGGGCAGAAACGATGGAATCAGGCAGTCGAAGGCATAAGCCTGCTTAAGGATTATGTTGATGCACTGCTGGTTATTCATAACGACCGCCTTCGTGATATCTATGGCGATCAGAAACTGTCAGTCGCTTTCGGTCATGCCGATAACGTACTCGCCATGGCTGCCAAGGGAATCGCAGAAATCATTACCGTACACGGTTATGTAAATGTCGACTTTGCCGATGTTCGCACCGTTATGGAGCGCAGCGGGGTGGCTATCATGGGCTCAGGTATCGCCGAAGGCGAGAACAGGGCATATGAAGCTATCAGCAAGGCTCTTATATCCCCATTGCTTAACAATAACAACCTCAAGGGCGCACGGAATATCCTGCTGAATATCACTTCAGGTAAACAGGAAGTCCTCATGGATGAAATTACCGAAATCATGGATTTCATTCAGCACTGCACTAAAATCCAGTCGGATATTATCTGGGGAAATACGGTTGACGAATCTCTCGGTAATGCACTGAGTGTTACTATTGTTGCAACCGGACTCGAATCGGAAACCAGCCTCGGTGAGCTGAAACCTGACAGTGGCCGGAAAACATATGTCACCAGCCCTGCCGGGATGTACAATACTCTTCCAAGGGATATTTTCGGTACCCAGCAGGATGCCGATTCTATTCCAATGGAAGTGGAAGGCGAAACCCATAAGGAAACTGAATTTTCCCTCTATTCCGAGACGGCAGAAACAAAAAAATCCAAAAAACAGCGTCCGCCGCGTGTGAAACGCGAAAATGCAATCACCCGCCTCGTTGGGACCTTGTTTGACGACAAGGACGATAAATTAGAATAGGATAAAAAACTATAATATATTGTAACATGTTTGACGATCTGGTCGATTTCAACCTTCCATTTTCCACTTTACCAATCATAACCGTTATCGGAGTAGGTGGAGGCGGATGCAACGCCGTTAACCGTATGTTCCTCGAGGGTATCAGGGATGTCGATTTCATAGTCGCGAACACCGATGCGCAGGCACTGAGCGCAAGCCCTGTCGACAGAAAAATCCAGCTGGGTGCAACCCTCACCGAGGGTCGCGGCGCCGGCAAAAGATCTGATGTCGGAGAACAGGCAGCCATCGAAAGTATCAATGAGATAACCGACCTGCTGCATGGGCAGACAAGAATGGTATTCATTGTTGCCGGTATGGGAAAAGGCACCGGAACGGGTGCTGCACCTGTTATCGCCCGGGCATGCAAGGATCTGGGCATACTTACTGTCGGAGTTATCACTCTGCCATTTACCATTGAGGGCCCCTCCCGCCAGTTGCAGGCGCTCCAGGGAATTAACCGGCTTAAGGATGATGTGGATTCCCTGCTTATCATCCATAACGAAAAACTCCGCGAAATCTATGGTAACCTTTCGCTCTGTGAGGCCTTCAGGAAAGCTGATGA
>CAILAQ010000644.1 GCA_903832165.1 uncultured Bacteroidota bacterium
AACCTGATCCTATCTAAGATAAGGAAGGCCGATAAATCTCAAGCAAAATCGGTGGTAATTGTTCATGGTGGCCCGGGCACCGGTAAATCGGTAATTGCTCTTAATCTTCTTGCCGAAGCTGCCGGAAGGGGTAAGAATGTGAGTTATGCCTGTAAATCCAAATCCTTCCTCGAGGGTCTGAAAAAAATGGTTGGCACCCATGCAGGGCTTCTGTTTAATAATTTATACAGATTCGTGCCAAATCGGACGCAAGAAAATCAATATGATCTTGTCCTGGTTGATGAGGCCCATCGAATCCAGGAATCATCGAATTTCCAGTATACCAAACCTGAGGATCGAACCAAAATGCCTCAGATGGAACAGATCATCCGAAGCGCCAAAACTTCTGTCTTCTTTATCGATGACCTTCAATCGGTTCGTGTTCAGGAAATCGGCAATACCTATATGATCAGACAATATGCTGATCGACTTGGGGCCAAAGTTGAATCTGTTCAGCTAGAATCACAATTCCGTTGTATGGGTTCAAACGATTACCTTAAATGGGTGGAATCGATGTTAGGGCTTAGCGAAAATCACAAATTGCTCGCTGACGATGGCCGTTTTGATTTTAAGATTTTCGACTCCCCGAATGAGTTGTATGAAGTAATCCAGCAAAAAGAATCCGTGAAGCCCAATTCTGCTCGATTAGTGGCCGGATATTGCTGGCCATGGAGTGATCCCAATTCTGATGGCACTTTGGTCAATGATGTGGTTATCGGAGACTTTGCCATGCCATGGGAAGCGAAGGAAGGGAAGAGGGTTGCTAAGGGTATTCCTTACTGGTACCAATGGGCTTATCATCCTGGAGGAATCAACCAGGTGGGATGTATCTATACGGTTCAGGGATTTGAATTTGAGTATATCGGTGTCATTGTTGGATCCGATCTCAGTTATGATCCTGTCACTGATTCACTTGTTGGAGACATCACCAAAAACCAGGATCCTACACTAAAACGCAATCGGCAATCCTTTGATCAATTTGCAAAAAACATATACAGAGTGCTTCTGACCAGAGGATTGCGGGGATGTTATGTATATTTTACCGATAAGAAAGTGGAAGAATTTGTAAAGCGCCGTATGCAAATCATAGGATAAGAAACCAATTCCGATTGTTATAATATTTGATCTCCTAAGCCTTGGATCCCTCCTCCATTAAATACTACGAACAAAATGCTGCCCGACTCGCTCCGGAATACCATTCCGCTGAAGTAACCGGTATACATACTTTGCTAAGTAGATGGTTGCCGATTGGTGGGGAGGTTTTAGAAATTGGATGCGGTGCCGGCCGGGATGCTTCATTTATGGCGTCGTTGGGCTGCAAAGTGGTGGCAACCGATGCAAGTGAAAGTATGCTCAGTTATTCTCATGACTATTTGGAAAGAGTTGGCGAAAGTAATTCGGTTTCTTTGCTACCTGCAGCATTTCCTCTTCCGATTGGACATTCATTGCTATCAGTGAAGTTCGATGCGGTGGTTTCGATGGCTGTTTTAATGCATATTCCTGACAATGAGCTTTTCAACTTTGCCTTTCAGGTCAGGACGATACTCAGGGGTAAAGGACTCTTCATCTGTTCCTTCTGCAATGGAAGAGAAACTTCAGAAAATGATACAAGGTTATTTGTCAACCGGGAACCGGCCCAGGTTCAGTTGTTTTTTGAGCGAATTGGATTTCGGCTGTTATTTGCTGAAGAAAACAAGGATGGAATGGGTCGGGATATTCTCTGGACAACCCTCGTATTTGAATCTGAAGGAACTTTGGGCATTCGTCCAGTTGACCAAATCGAAGCCATAATCAACCGGGATCGGAAGGTTGCAACTTATAAACTAGCCCTACTCCGGGCATTATGTGAGATCTCGCAAACGGAGTATCGTAATGTTCAATGGCATTCGAATAATAGAGTAAGCGTTCCCCTCGGCTTGATCGCCGAAAAGTGGCTGTATTATTATTGGCCATTGGTTGAGTCGGAAATACTGTTACCCCAGATGATAGGATTTGAGAATAATAAACAGATTGCCTTCCGTCGACAATTATATGATTTGGTAAATGCATATCGCCTCAATGGTGGTCTGAATGCATTCCATGCTTCCTATCGTTCAGGAAGACTATCAGCAACGGAGCTCAAACTTTTAATAGGTTGCATTAAGGCCATCTCCAATGCAATTGTCAAGGGACCTGTGACTTTCACTGGTGGAGCAATTGAAGGAATCGAAAGGGTATTTTCGTTCGAAGGAAATCTTGGAGTTAACCAGATCACTTGCCGGGATGATATCTCTAAGGTGTTAGGTCGTGTCTATTTTGATACAAGTATTTGGCGAGAAATGTGCTTGGTTGGACATTGGATTAGTGAAGCAATTTTATTAAGATGGGCTGAATTAGTTCATGAATTCTCGGCGAGATCAATTCCAATTTCGACGATATTATCACATCTATTAATAACTCCTGAAATCAGTCGAGATGTAGCGGTTGCAAAATCGATCTATACAAATCTTGGGAATCTGACCTGCGTTTGGAGCAATAAATCTCTAGCCAACAT
>CAILAQ010000645.1 GCA_903832165.1 uncultured Bacteroidota bacterium
GTATGGCTGGTTCAGGTATCTCTGACGATACTCTTCGATTACCACTTTCCTTTGCACATCCAGGCTGTCCTGCGAAAATGCCAGCTCATTCATCCGGTCAGATTCCAGCCAGAAGCCTGTTTCGAGGTTTTGAAAAGGAAGCGTCAGATGGTAATCGGTATAATCATTATTGGTGAAGGCATTGTTTTCACCACCGGCCAGCTGCAGAGGAGAATCAAAATCGGGGATGTTTGCTGAGCCTCCAAACATAAGATGTTCAAACAGATGGGCAAATCCTGTGAGTGAAGGATCTTCATCGCGGGCGCCAACATCATATAATATATTCATGGCAACCATCGGCGAATTGTAATCACTGTTGACTAATACTCGGAGGCCATTATCAAGAAGGTATCGGGTGTATTCCATATTTTTTATTGAAGACATCAAAAGTAGACTAATTTTGCCTTAGAAAACCCGATTTGCCATTGGTGCCCCATGAAAAGGATCATCCTTTTACTGTTTCTCATTATCGCTGTGATACCGGTCGGTTTGTCGCAGAAAGCCGTTGTCAGGGGTAGAATTGTTGATAAGAAATCTCATCAGCCCATCGTGGCTGCCAGCCTTATTCTGACAGATGGTACCGGAGCAAATTCCCTGGAAAACGGAAGATTCACCCTGACAATCTCCACCTTTCCGGCGCGCATTAAAGTAAGCCATATTTCCTATCAGGAAACAGAAATCACTTTGAAAGAGCCGCCAAAGGCAGATTTGGTTATTGAGATGGAAGAGTATGTAGGCCTGTTGAATGAAGTTGAAATATCTGGCAAAAGGTTACAAATACTTACTGAGAAGGATGATTTTTCCATCCAGGATTTTGCTTTTGATAATGAAAATCTATGGTTGCTTGGCTATACTAATAATCAGGCATCCAAGGGTAAGATCTGGCTGGCCAGCTGGTTTGGGGATACGCTGGCATCGGTTCCGGTAAGAGGAGCCGAATCTTTATACCGCGATGTTTTCGGCTTCGTTCATATGGTATTCAAGGATTCTGTTTACCAACTTTACACGGAAACCCGGAAAATTGTTTATCCATACATCTATGACCGGAAGGAATTTTTTAACCAGATGGACCCCATCCGTGCCGGGTTTGCTGAGAACCTGGTTTATGCCGATATCAATTCCAAGGAACAATGTGCTAAAATCTATTGCCATTCGGCTGGGATTTGGGGTCTGCGTCTGCTGACAACGGTTGAGGATCCATTGGCTCGTATGAAAAAAAAGATGGACGAATATGTTCCCACCATGTGGACCGAATTTGCATCAAAATATCCTGTGACACGGGGTTCAAAAATCAGTGCGATGATCGAGGATGCCATCAAGGTGCCTCTTTTCTCCTGGAAGGATACCCTGTTTGTCATCAACCTGTTCAAGGACTCACTTTTGTCATACGGACCCGACGGCAGGTTCAAGCGGGCGGTACCGTTTACCTATTGCAAAAATGTCATGCTCAATGGTATCGACGGGGGTGTCAGTTATAAGAAATTAACCGTTCTGGCTGATCCGGTGGGAACGGGTTTATTTATTCTGGAGCGTAAGAATTCCAACTGGATATTATTGCCACTCAATACGGGAACCGGTGCGGTGGGTCTGCCAGTAATGATCCCGGAATTTGCTGATATGTATAATATTACCGTGTTCGGGCATGCGGTTTATTTTCTGTATCCGGAGAAGAAATATCCGTTTTTTGTGAGGCTGTATCGGTACCAGCTGTAGGGCAGTCGGCAGTACTCAGTCGGCAGTACTCAGTCGGCAGTACTCAGTCTTCAGTACTCAGTCGGCAGATTTCGTGGTATGCGACGGGGTTCCCGCGTTCGCGGGAATGACAACTCTCCGAAGCAAACTTGATCCTGAAAATTCAAAATTGGCCCGGGTGCCGCGCACCGCTATCTGACCCACGGGTTAAAACCCATGGCTATTGATACTGCCTGCTGAAGACTGAGTACTGAAGACTGAGTACTGAGTACTGAAGACTGAGTACTGAGTACTGAAGACTGAGTACTGAGTACTGCCGACTGCCTACATTCTCGCCAGCGGAGCAATATCATGCCCGGCAAACTCGCCGCGTAAATATTTGTGGTATCCCGTGATAGCGATCATGGCTGCATTGTCCATTGTGTAGGCCAGTTCGGGGATATATACGTTCCATCTGCGCTTGACTGCTTCTTCACGGACAGCAGCCTTAAGTGCGGAATTGGCTGAAACACCTCCGGCCAGACCGATTTCTTTGATTCCGGTCAGCTTGGATGCCTGCCTGAGTTTATTGAGAAGAATTTCAACGATGGTATACTGAAGTGAGGCGCATAAGCTGTTAAGGTTTTTTCCGATAAAATCAGGATCTTCTTTCAGACGATCGCGGAGGAAATACAGGAATGAAGTTTTCAATCCACTGAAACTGTAATTCAGATCAGAAATCCGCGGACGGCTGAAAGTGAAGGCCAAAGGATCACCATCTTTAGAAAGTCTGTCAATTACTGGTCCGGCAGGATAGGGTAATCCTATGACTTTGCCGCATTTATCGAATGCCTCACCGGAAGCGTCATCAATGGTTTGACCGATGATTTCCATATCGAGGTAATCGCGAACGATCAGGATCTGGGTGTGGCCGCCGGAGACCAAGAGGCAGAGGAAGGGGAACGATGGGTATCGGGTTTCGGTTATCGGTATTCGTGTCTCTTGTCTCGTGTCACGCTTTTCGGGGGGGCGTTGTACGAAAAGGGCGAGTAAATGGCCCTGAAGATGGTTGACGGCAATCAGTGGAATATTGCGCGAGGTGGCAAAACCTTTGGCGAAGGAGGCCCCAACAAGCAACGATCCCATCAATCCGGGACCTTGAGTAAACGCAACGGCATCGATTTTATCCGGTGTGACGCCGGCTTCTTTCATGGCTGTATCAACTACCGGTATGATATTTTGCTGATGAGCCCGGGAGGCAAGTTCGGGCACCACACCACCAAAAGTCCTGTGAACGTCTTGATTTGCAATGCGATTCGACAGTAGAAAACCGTCGCGTACGATGGCAGCCGATGTATCGTCGCAGGAAGATTCTATTGCAAGGATGGTAACACTCATATTATCTGCCGTTCCCGACCGTTTTTTTGTAATTTTGGAATGATTTTTACGGGGCAAAAATACTAAAGTTTAAATCCTTGCCTAAGAAAGCTATAAATAGGACATTAATAGCCTTGCTGGTCATCGGAATACTGATCACTGCGACTTTTGTAACCTTACGGATGCAGAGGGTTCAGACGTGGATGGTAAACCGGTTTTTAGCGGGAATGGAAGAGAAATATGACGGAAAACTAAGCGTTGGCAAAGTACTTGTGCGCTGGCCTCACAGAATCGAGTTCCTGAATCTTCTGGTGCTGGATCCCCTGAATGATACTTTGCTTTATGCATCATCCATCAGATTTTCCGTGAATAAGCTTGATCTGGATAAGAACCGGTTGAATATCAGCCGGGTCGTAATTGAAAATCCTTCGGTCCAACTCCGGCAGCTTCCCTCGGGGCAAATGAATTATGAGCAGTTGCTGGCAGCCTTAAAATCCACTGATACCACCGGTTCCTCAACCCCGTTTTCCTTTGAGGTAAATGAATTTCTTCTTCGCAACGGAAGCTTCCAGTATCATAAGTTTGGCAGTGTTTTCAAACCCGGACGGGTGAACCCGGATAATCTCGTGATGAAGAATGTTGAATTAGCGATCGGGCGTTTTGATTTGGACAGCAGGGTGGTAAAAGCCGGAATCGATCTTCTTTCGTTTACGGAACAAAGCGGATTTGCAATCAATAAATTTTCTGCCGGAGTCGTTATCGATTCGGCCGGAATCCATACAAATAATCTGTCCCTTCAAACCGGCAACAGCCTGGTGGAGTCAGCCAGTGCCAATCTGACAAATATCCGGAAGACGGATATCGGTAATGATAAACTGAACCTGGATATTGTACTCGGCCGAACTACATCCATCAGCCCTGCAGATATTAATCTTCTTGCGGGTATTAACACGGGATTGACTACGCCACTGGAAATATCAGGTGTTTTTAACGGCTCACCGGATAATGCCAGGCTTATGAATGCAAGCTTAAAATGGGCCGATCTGATTAATTTCGAGGGCGATCTGGTATATTATTTCCCGGGAAAATTAACGGAGGCTTTTTTTGATTTGAATACCAGGTCATTAACGTTAAATATGCCTAATCTGGTTCAGAATGTGCTATCCGGACAAATACCGGGGTTTGAGCTTTCTGTACCACTGCCGCTCAAAGAGTTGGGTATACTTGAGTATCGGGGAGTTTTTACCGGGACCTTTGAAAATTTCATTACTTCCGGAAGCTGGAATTTTGCTTACGGTTCTTTCACAACCAACCTTCAGGTAAATAAGAACAGGCCATTAAAGGGATATAACTTCAAAGGTGCCGTTTCGGCATCAGATTTTAATCCGGACCAATGGATTGATGCAGAATCCGGAGTGTCGGGAATGACATTCAATATTGATGTTGACGGAGTCTGGGACGGGGAAAAGTCTGTCACAGCCTTACTTGCCGGTGAGGTGAGTCAGTTTAATCTGAACGGCTATACTTTCCAATATCTGAGTATCAATGGAGAAGCTACGGGAAGCAAGTTTAACGGAACACTTAAACTCCGGGATCCGAATGCGGATATTGTTTTGACCGGGGACTTCGATTTTGGTCAGAAAAAACCTGTTCTGGATTTTTACTTATTAATCAATCATGCTGATTTGTATGCATTGAATCTTGTTACCAGCGATATAAAGTCTGAGCTGAAAGTGGATTTGCACGGCAGCTTTACCGGTTCGGCCATTGACGATGCTGATGGAGTTATTGTGTTAAGAAATTCGAGTTATACCAATAGCAAGGGCACCCTTCCGATTACTGAACTCACCTTATCGTCGCTCCAGGAGTTTGGTCGCCGGAAAATGATGCTTTCCTCGGAATATATTGATGCCCGCATTGTTGGGGATGTGCATTTTGATGATATGACCGCTCAGGTAAAATCATTGGTTGCCAGGTTTATCCCTTCTCTGACCAAAACGCAACCCGTCAGGCCCGACCACCTGAATGATTTTGCATTTAATTTCCAGCTCAAGAATTCCTCGCCACTTACCCGCGTGCTGTTTCCGGGTTTTCAGTTCAAGGATAATACGCGGATCGGGGGATTTTACAACGCAGTGGACCAAACGATTTCCATTGAAGGGATTTCTCCGCAGTTTGTGACTGCCGGAGGCCAGTTCACAGGTCTGGATTTACTGATGCAATCGAAGGGTGATTCACTGATTCTATCCGGCAGTCTGGATAAACTTCAGCTTGACAGGAGCACAGTATTTGATAAGATAAAACTTGATGGAGCCATTGCAGGGAATCAGATGAGGGCCTTGTTGAAATGGAATTCTGACGGTAAGACAGGGCCGCGCGGGAAGATCGCATGTAACGGGTTTATGTCTCAAACAGAGAATGGGCTCCTTTCCGGCTTGTTCAGATTTCCTTCTTCTGAAATGATTTTCAACGACAGTTTGTGGAGCATTGATTCCTTCAGCATTTATGCGGATCGTGAAAAAATAAGGATTGATCGGTTCCGTTTAATTCATGATGCCGAAAACCTGAGCTTGAACGGGGCAATATCGATTAATCCCGCTGACACCTTATACATAGGATTCAATAATGTTAACCTCGATAATATCACCAGAATAGCAGGTTCAGAAGATTTTAAGCTCAGGGGGCACCTCACGGGTGAAGCCAGGCTCTACGACATGCTGAACCGGGGAATGTTTCTTACAGAGGCCAGGATCGACAGTCTTACCGTTAATGACCAGCCAATGGGTTTAACCACTCTGTCGAGCCGGAGTGGAGGGGCAGGGGAGCCCGTTTTAATGGATATACTCGTTCAGCGAAATTCCATGAAAACTGTTCAGTTTCACGGACAGTACAATCCTGTTAATGATAGCCTTGATTTTAATCTGGCCATTGAAAAATTCAGAATGGATATTTTTAATCCTATTATTTACGATGAAATTTTAGATGTCAAAGGAGAGGCAAGCGGAAAAGTTAAAATCAGCGGGACTCCAAAACGCCCGTTGGTTTATGGAAATGTGATGGTCGAAAATGGGTCGTTCATTGTTAATTACCTCAATACCAGATTCTATTTTAGTCACAATATTGAAGTCACGCCGGATGCTTTTATTGCGAAGAATATTGATATGCTGGATGAAGAGCGAAATCATGCCGTGGTAAATGCTACGGTTACCCATAATAAATTCAGCACCATATATCTTGATATTGAGACGAGTTTCACGGATTTTGTTCTTCTTAACGAGGTGGAATCCCGCAATGAGGGATATTGGGGACGCGGCTATGGCACCGGTGTCGGTACGATAAAGGGGCCTTTAAAGAACCTGATCATAGATGTTTCAGCTCGGTCGGGCAAAAAATCAAAATTTTTTGTTCCGGTATTTACCACTGACGAGGCCCGGATGATTGACTTTGTAACATACGTTGAAAAGCCAAAAGAGGAGATGGATGATGATTTACTGGATTTCTCTTCTGCAGGGGCAAAAGGTTATGAGGTCAACCTGAACGGTGCAACAGTCAATATTGATATGGATGTGACACCGGACGCTGAAGTTCAGCTGATATTTGACTCCAAGGTAGGTGATGTGATTCATGCCAGGGGCAACGGTAATTTTCACGTATTTATTCCGCCAACGTCGCGATGGACCTTTAACGGGGATTATACCATCGAGCAGGGTGATTACCAGTTCACCCTGCAGAATATGCCGGTGAAGAGATTACAGATCGAACCGGGGGCAACCCTTAAATGGACAGGAGATGTATCAAATGCCCAGCTTGATATAGATGCTGTTTACCGCACCAAGGCTTCGCTTTATGATTTGTTGCAGGATGAATCCAATACGGAGTTTATGCAACGA
>CAILAQ010000646.1 GCA_903832165.1 uncultured Bacteroidota bacterium
GGAGATGAAATCTCGTAAGGAACCACGGCCGTATAGAGCAGATTTGAAGGATTGAAGCCCGGCACGGCAATATCAGCATACCTCAGATCACGCAGCGTTGCATCATTGTTCAGTTCCTGACTAAAACTGACTTTATAAATCTTTTTATCGATACCGTTTTCAGCGGTAACCTCAATAGTTGAAGTACCTGGAATTCCGGTGGCCTGAACAATCACTTTTGTTGCATTGGCATGATTGGTTACCCCTGCTGCAACCGGAGTGCTGGTGGATCCATAAGGAATTTTCCGGCTATACTCGAGAATCAAAGGGCTGAATCCCGGAATGGCAACCCCTGATAAGGTAAAGTCTTTTAAGGTAGCATCACCGGATCTGTCAATGACTGAAAAATTAATAGTATAGGTTTTCTTTGTAGTTCCATCCTCTGCGGTAACTAAAGCCGATGCAGTACCGGTTGCCCCGGCCGACTGGGTAATGTTTTTGGTTGCAATCGGATCATTTGTTGTTGCTGTAACAACCGGAGCACTTGAAGTACCATAGGGGAGTTCGATATTATAAGACAATAGGGCCGGAAGAAATCCCGGCACACTGATCCCGTTATATTTCAAGTCGCTGAGATTATTATCGGTATCTGCTGACAAAACAAAATTTACAGTGTAGGTCTTGGTTGTGGCACCGTCCTCCGCGGTCACCTGAACAGTAGTGGTTCCGGGTAAAGATGCCGGAGGAGTAATAACCTTCGTTGCATTTGCATCAGTGGTGGTTGCTGTAACCGCTGGCGCCGTTGATGTATTGTGAGCCAGCACAACATTATAGGTAAGCGTGGCTGCGCTGAATCCTGTTACGGTGGTTCCACTGACTTTGATATCACTGAGCGTTGCCACATTATTCTTCGGCAGTGTAAAGTTTATGGTGTAGGTCTTTGTGGCTGATCCATCCTCTGAGGTTACCAGCACTGTTGTTGAACCCGGAAGTGCACCGGCAGCGGTGATCACCTTTGCCGCCTGCGAATCGGTTGAAGTTCCGGTAACTGCCGGAACGGTTGATGATCCGAAAGGTAATTCCACGGTATATGTCGTGCCTGATCCTGAAAAACCCGTGACTGTCGTTCCGCCGGCTTTCAGGTCGCTTAATGTTGCATCTGTTCCCAGAATGCAGTGGAAAGTTTGTGGCGCATCGAAACCGCCAACATTCACATCTGAGGTGAAAGGAGCTGTTTCTGTGACATCATAAACTTTATCTCTGTCGGTATCCCAGTACTTAAAGGTTATAGTCTTTCCATAGGCCGTGTTCCCAAATACACGGACAGCAAAAGAATACTTGCCGTTGCCGGGAAAGGTTTGTCCTCCGTCCTTGACACCCTGCATGATCCCATCAATGAACGCGCCAAGCATTCCACCTGATGTAACATCCGTTGAACCAATAAACACCTGGCTCGTGACATCCATGCCAAATTCAAAAGCAGATGGATCTACCGACCAGGTCGGTTTGTTGCTCTGAGCCTGCACGTGGGTGGTTGCCATGGCCAGAACAAACAGTGTAAATGCGATTAACTTTTTCATAACCAAATAATCTGGTCTGTTACTATTTTATATGGTCAGGGCAAAGGGTGTGCCATAAAGGTCAGCAAACAGCCGGGCGAAGGATTACCGGATACAAATATCTAATTAACTGATATTTACAGTAATATTGGATCCTGGATTATATTGATTCCCGGACAAAAATCAGAGATCGTGCAACAAATCGATGCTCATAATCGAGCAGTGATTATTTTCGATCATATACAGATGAAAAAATCCAGCGTCATGGCTGATCCGGCGATTTCACCTTTAAAATGTCGTAACGAATGATTGCTACAATAATGGAGGAAAAAACAAAAATCTCGCAAATCACTCCGGCCCAGGAGCCCTTGATCAGGTTGTAGGCAAACCAGAATGGATGAGGGAACAGATTTACAAATCTCAGGCGCTTCACGTTTTTCAGCCACAACCCTGTAGTCTCAATCGTCATGGCAACAACCGGCAAAACCCCCAGCCACGATTCCCTTGCCAATAATCCGGCAGTGGCAAAGAGCAGAATAAAAATCACCGGCCAGAATCGCCAGGCCGCCCATTTCTTCTCCTCCCTCGATCGGAACACCAGTGTTCTCACGGTGCCCACAACATTCATTCCCACGGCTGTCCAGGCGCCAAGGAAGATAAAATGGACCAGAAAGATGATCTGACCCAAGGCCATCAGAATAAGAATCCTGTTGCGGCTTTTCTGCTGA
>CAILAQ010000647.1 GCA_903832165.1 uncultured Bacteroidota bacterium
CCGGATGCTGCGACCTCCAACAGCAGAATCAATCCGTTGATGTTTTCAGATCAGAAAAGGATCGGGATCAAGGGAAACCAGTGGGAACTGGCACAAACAGACTTTAAAAACGAAAAGACAATTATCGCTCAGGGAACATTTCCCGAATCGGATACCACCAGAATAAGACTGGATTTTAAAGAAGGCAAAAGACAAATTGAAATCAATGGGAAAGCGGTGTGGACCGGGATTCTGGAAGAGCGCGGAGGGCATATCGGGTTAAGCTGCGGAGAGCATTCATCGGTTGAGGTAAGCACCTTCAGGGTGAAAGGGGAACCCATTGAATCTTCCTTCACCTATTTATACACCGAGCTCCAACTGGGAGCAGGAGCCGGAATATCGAGACCTGCAAAGCGCCTGAAACTGAATTTTACCGGTATAGGATTTACCCTTTTACAAACGGACAAACCGGCTTTGGGGAAAATCAGGGTAACAGTGGATGGCGGCGATGAAGTGATTCTGGATACCCGAATCGAACGGCCCGGTAAGAGCGGCGAATTATATGAATCAAAACCTTTGGCCAACGGGCACCATGCCGTGGTCATTGATCTGCTCGAAGGCACTCTGCCGGTGGATCGTATCAAAGTAAATAATGGATGATTCAGCCTCGAAACGATAAATTATTCACGAATGAATAAAAAATGGATTAATCTTTAAGGAAACTAATCAGAGAAAATGGAAATCAGAAACTACTCCGCTATTTACAGAATCATGCATTGGGCTATTGCTGTTTGTATGTTATTGTTGCTGGGAACCGTCATCATGAGACAAACCTTATTCAGCAGAAGCCATCTGGCCGGGATTATTCAGAATTATGTCACTACCAAGGAAATTGCATTATCAAGAGACGAGATCATTGGTATTTCCCGACAAATAAGCAGGCCGGTGTGGGAATGGCACTTTTATTTCGGATATGCGCTGGCAGGGTTATTTTTTATCAGGTTTGTGCTTCCTTTTTTCGGGCAGATGAAGTTCGTTAATCCACTTAAAAAGCAGCGCACACTGAAAGAAAAATTCCAGTACTGGTCTTATATTGTTTTTACGGCATGTGCGGCAGTTTCCCTGATCTCCGGGTTGCTTATAAAATTAGGGCCCAGAAGCTTAAAAGACCCGATGGAGGAGGTCCATGGGCTGTCCCTTTACTATTTGCTGGCTTTCCTCATTATACATCTCGGAGGAGTTTTATGGGCTGAACTGACCAATCAAAAAGGGTTGGTTTCGAAAATAGTCAGCGGAACAGCTGACCAGAAAAGTTAGCTGATTATTCAATCTGAGACTGGCCGGCAGTTATTAATTTATATATCTGCTATCTTCATTTTCACTTCATGTTCCTGATTTATCATTGTATCAAATTAATCAATAAAAAAATCTGATCATGAAAAAAATTAGTTTGAAAATCGCAGTGGCTGCACTTCTTTTTGCAGTCGGAACATTAGGTCTGAGTGCACAGGGCATGCGTGGTGGCGGTAACCATGGTGGTGGAATGGGTGGCGGTAATGGAATGGGTGGAACGTGTACCGGAACCAACCTATCCAAATTGACTGACGCGCAGAAAACCGAGCTTCAGGCACTCAACACTGCGTTCCAGGCAGAAATGGCTGGGCTCGTCACTAAAAGACAAGCAGCAACAACCTTAGCTGACAAGCTTGCGATCTTTGCTGAAATGAATGACCTCCGTAACAAACACCTTGCTGACGTAAAAGCGCTTTTCGATTCATGGGGAATCGCTGTAACTACAGGTAACGGCACCAGAGGTTCCGGCCTGATGGGCACAGGCAAACATGGCCGGAGAGGCTAGTTGAAGGAAGTTGGAAGGACGAGATTCGAAGACCAATTTTGAGATTCGAATTCAGAATTGTCGAGCTCCGAAGTATAAGATTCAGGTCACCATAAATGTAGAGACGCATAATTATGCGTCTCTACACATTTTAGGCTGCCTCAGTGATGAGGCAGCCTTTTTTATACCGTCATTCAAACTCGGTACGGCAGCGCGAGCCTTCTGCTTGTGAATGTCGCTGTAAGGGACGGGGTTCTTCTGCGTGAATTCGTGGTTTGCAACGGGGTCCCCGACTCAGGCTGCGCCTTCTCGGGGATGACAACTCTCCGAGGGCCAATTCTGTCCGTCTTCTGTCTTCTGTCTTCTGTCTTCTACCCTAAAAGGGAGGCCCGCGGGTCCTCCCCTACAACGTTCTTCCGCGTCACGCGTTTCGTGTTTCGTCTATCGGTCTTCGTCACCTGTCACTGCAAAGCTGTAAGTCGGGTGTTCGCTCGTATGTATCTGGCTGATCGTTTCCTTGCCAAACCTGAGGTTGACAAGGTTTTTCTGGTCGGGGAATTGTTTTTGCAGTGTTGAATTGGTAATTTCGATTGGCCTGGTGAGCAGAATTCCCGCTTTGGTTTCAAAATAAATCCAGGTTACATCGGCCTCCACTTCCTTGCCGATGAAAATCAGCTCGAGATTCTTTCCTTCCTGACTGAAGCTCATGGTTTCTTTGAGGTAACTGACAAGTATAGAATCGGCCTTCGGAAACTCATTCCCGCTCCCGAGTCCGAGTTTTATACCGGTTTTATCCAATACAGATGCTTGCAGATCCTCGGTAAATATCCGGGTAGAGATTTCGAGCTTATGAGAATCCTTGTTTATATCTATCTGCGTGATTGATACATAAAACTTATGCGTGGCACTCGTCAGCACCATTAAAGAGAGGATAATCAATCCCAGAATAGCAAATCGCCTATGCATAAACCCTATCATAATTCAAATGTATAACTTTTGTAAACTTGTATTCTTTTGATAAACAAATTACCTCCTATGAGAAAATATTTTTCGGTTCTGGTTTCGTGCCTTGTGGCTGCCTCAGGAATAGCCCAGGACCATCCGCACAAATTCGATCAGATGAAGCAGGAATATGCCACACCGGGAGTGTACCGGACGGCATCGGGGGCACCCGGGCATTCATACTGGCAACAGCGGGCTGATTATGCCATTAATATATTGCTCGACGATGAAAAGCAGCGTTTGTATGGTGATGAAGTGGTTACCTATTTCAATAATTCCCCGGATGTCCTGAATTATATCTGGGTTCAGCTCGACCAGAACATGATGGCGCCCGACAGCGATACCAAAAAAATCAGCACCGGCGGATTAACCGGAGGATATTCCGGCCGGGGTGGCGGCGGCTACCAGGGTGGCGGTACCCGTATCAGCGTGCAACAACTGACGCGGCTTTTTCATGAATTCGACGGCGGATTCAAGCTGGACTTTGTGAGAGATCTCAAAGGAAAAGATCTGGCAGTTACGGTAAATAAAACGATGATGAGGATTGATCTGGATCAGCCTCTGAAGCCGGGTTCGAAATTTGAATTCACGATTAAGTGGTGGTATAATATCAACGACCGGATGAAAGATGGCGGCGGACGATCGGGTATGGAATATTTCCCGGCAGATAGTAATTACGTCTATACCATAGCCCAGTTTTATCCTCGGATGGCCGTGTATAATGAAGTGGAAGGCTGGCAGAACAAGCAGTTCCTGGGTTCCGGTGAGTTCACCCTGCCATTCGGGAATTTTGCGGTTAACCTAACTGTGCCAGCTGATCATATCGTTGGGGCCACCGGTGTTCTGCAAAACGGGAAAATCGTTTTAACACAGGAACAGCGCGATCTTTTTGAGAAAGCCAAAACGGCCGCTGATCCGGTCATTATCGTAACAGAAAAAGAGGCGCGTGAAAAAGAAAAGACAAAAGTCAAAGAGACGAAGACCTGGACCTACAGAGCCGAAAATGTCAGGGATTTTGCCTTTGTATCGTCGCGGAAATTTATTTGGGATGCGTTGGGTGTAAAATTCGGCGATCGCACGGTAATGGCGATGTCGTACTATCCGAAAGAGGGAAATCCGTTGTGGGAAAAATAC
>CAILAQ010000648.1 GCA_903832165.1 uncultured Bacteroidota bacterium
CCTACTGCCTACTGCCAACTTTCTTACTCAAATACCACTCATAATACCGCCCCACCCCCTCCTCTAAATCAACCTTGTGCGTCCATCCCAGAGAATGCAACCTCGATACATCCGTCACCTTTCGCATCGTACCATCAGGCTTCGATGCATTGAATACCAGTTCCCCTTTGAAACCCACAATTTTCTTAACCAGATGGGCTAAGTCGCGAATGGAGAGTTCGATGCCGGTGCCAATGTTGACGAAAGATGTACCGCCCATGCCCTGCTCCTCCCTTTCCATCAGATACACACACGCGTCAGCCATATCCTCGCTCCACATAAACTCGCGCATCGCGTTGCCCGTACCCCAGATCTCAACGGTGACTGAAGAATCGTGGCGCGTGACGCGTGACGCGTGACTCGAAACCCCAATACTGGCTAAGGTCGACCTAATCTTGTCTTCTGTCTTCCGTCTCCCGTCTCTTGTCTCTTGTCTTCTGTCTTCCGTCTCCTGTCTTCCGTCTTCCGTCCCAAGGTCTTCGCGAAGTGCGTCGAAGTTGCCTACCTCAAGCAGCTTACCAAGATGTACCTTCCTCAAAAGTGCTGGTAAAACATGCGATTTCTCCAGGTCGAAGTTATCGTTCGGACCATACTGGTTGGTTGGCATCACGCTGATAAAATTCGTGCCATACTGTATATTGTAGCTTTCGCACATCTTGATACCGGCGATCTTGGCAATCGCGTAAGGCTCATTGGTATATTCCAGCGGCCCGGTGAGCAGGTACTCCTCCTTCATCGGCTGCGGAGCCTCCTTCGGATAAATACAGGTGGAACCAAGGAAAAGCAGCTTCTTCACTCCGTTAACGTAAGCCTGATGAATGACATTATTCTGCACCATCAGATTGTCATAAATAAAATCAGCCCGGTAAGTATTGTTCGCCATGATCCCGCCAACCCTGGCAGCTGCAAGAATCACATATTCAGGATTTTCCGCGGCAAAAAACTGCTCCACTGCAAGTTGGTTCCGAAGATCCAGCTCGGCAAAAGTCCTGCCGATCAGGTTGGTGTAGCCCTTCGACTGCAGATTTCTCCAGATCGCCGAGCCGACTAAACCTTTATGCCCTGCCACATATATTTTTGAGTTACTCTCCATATCTAAATTTAACTTAAGATATTATCCACAAATGGACACAAATGGTTGCACAAATACACACAAATAAAATTATCGAATGATGCGTTTGTATTGGAGCTTTGCAGCGCCAAAATTGATTAACAGACCAAGTCGGGAATCAGTTGCTTTTAGATAATTGATAACCTGAGCAGCATGTTCCGGAAGAAGGGTTTCAACAGCCTTGAGCTCGACAATAATTTCATCATAGCAGATAAAATCAGCTATATATTTCTTGTCCAGCACTTTTCCCTTGTATTTGATCTCGATAAAGGCTTCTCTATCATGGGGGATCTCCAATTCATCAAATTCTAATTCCAATGCCTCCTGATAAACCGGCTCCAGAAAGCCAGATCCCAGAACATTATGTACCTCCATAGCTGCACCTATAATATCATAACACTCCTCCTTAAAAAGGTACTCGTTACTATTATTTGTGTCTATTTGTGCAACCATTTGTGTTCATTTGTGGAAGTTTCTTGATATTATTCGAAGTAATTCAGCGTCTTAAACCCACCCTCTTTCAGATACGCATCTCTCTTGAAAATCTGTATATCCGACTCTAACATCTCCTTAATCAGATCACTCAGCGAATACTCAGTCTCCCAGCCTAGCTTCGCCTTTGCCTTCGCCGGATTGCCAATCAGCAACTCCACCTCCGACGGACGGAAATACTTGGGATCCACCCTTACCAGTGACGCGTGCCCGCCCACTGCCAGCAGGTGACGGGTGACGAGTGACGAGTAATGCTGAGCGCCAACCTTCTTTGAGAAAATGGGTTCATCGATATTGGTGACATGGCCTGCTTCGTCTACTCCGGTCCCTTCAAAAGCAATGGTGATGCCTATTTCGGCAAAGGCCATTTTTACAAAGTCGCGGATTGAAGTAGTCACTCCGGTGGCAATCACATAATCATCAGGCACCTCCTGCTGCAACATCATCCACATAGCCCTAACATAATCCTTCGCATGGCCCCAGTCGCGCTGGGCATTCAGGTTCCCGAGCCACAGCGAATCCTGCAGTCCGAGAGCAATACGCGCAACGGCTCTGGTAACCTTGCGGGTTAAAAAAGTCTCTCCACGGATCGGTGATTCATGATTGAACAAAATGCCGTTTGATGCATGCATGCCATAAGCTTCCCTATAATTTTTGATGATCCAGAACCCATACAGCTTGGCAACCCCATAAGGCGAACGCGGATAAAACGGCGTGGTTTCCGATTGCGGAACCTCCTGAACCAATCCATACATTTCGGAAGTGGAAGCCTGGTAAATCCTCGTCTTATTCGTCAGGCCCAATAGTCTCACTGCCTCCAGAACACGGAGCGTCCCCATGCCATCAGCATCAGCCGTATATTCCGGACTTTCAAAACTCACCTTGACATGACTCATCGCCCCCAGATTATAAATCTCATCGGGCTGAACCTCCTGAATAATACGCGTGAGGTTCATGCTATCGGTCAGATCGCCATAATGCAGCACAAACCGCTGATTCTCCACATGCGGATCCTCATAAATATGATCGATTCTCTCCGTATTGAACATCGATGCACGACGCTTAATGCCATGCACCGTGTATCCCTTTTTCAACAGGAACTCACTCAGGTAAGCTCCATCCTGACCGGTCACCCCGGTGATTAATGCGATTTTTGACATTTTATTTACCTATTACAAATTTTCTACTTCTACCTTCCAGCATGCACCTATCATCCACCCCGGTTAAAACCGGGGCCTATTGATAAATCAAATTCAGAGCGTTCTTCCAGAATGTACCCTGCGTACGCATTCCTTTTTTGTCATCCCCGCGCAGGCGCAGCCGGAAGCGGGGACCTTTACGCTGCCGTACCGCGGCCTACTGCCTACTGCCTACTGCCAACTGCCAACTGCCTACTCCCACTCACAAATCCCCTCCACATACTCCTTCGATCCATCCCTCGACCAGCCATCCAGCTGAGCAACATCCTTTAGCTGTTGACCGCGCATGCGGCTGACATTGATATAGGCGCACGAAAGCTCCGGCAGCGAAGTCATATCGCCCCAGAGTTTTTCGAATTGCGTTACCGGATAAATATCCTCCTGACCCTTTCCCCACCGTTTCTTGACCTCCTTTATTATCACATAGGTGGGCATTCTCGATGCTACTTTATAAACGCCGGCTTCAACTTTTTTAGTATCGGACAATTCATTCCTGGTTAATCCAAAGATAGCAAGAAGCTTATCAATGTTGATCCAGAAAGTGTTGGTATTATAATAACTCAGGTTAAACTCGATTTTATCATCAGGCAGTGCCAGCCCTTCAACCAGACGCATCCGGCCATTGATTTTTGCCAGACCGCCTCCCCTGTCGTCCAGCTTCCGGGTGATCACTTCAACCGTCATGGCTTGATCCTGCTTGATGTGATATCCCAGCAGGCCAGGATCAGTCCCGGCTCCAAGGGTGTCAATATTGTGTACCAGCAGATGCTTCAAATTCGGATTATCCTGTATCAGCTTCCGCAATGTTCCGTTCAAAATCAGGTTGGGAACCTCATACCAGTGACCTACCGGATGTATGCACTGCTCTGGCAGATTATCCCGGTAATCCTCCCCTTCACCGGCCCCTTTGGCCCAGTTAATCAGGGCCGCATGAAGGCTTTGCTGAATTTTCTGCGACTGTTCATCCAATACCTGATGTGGAATCTCTTCCCATAAAAACCGGAGATCGCGCTCCGTCGGAATTAACCTCAACCCAATTACCTTACCTTCTGATACATGTATTTCTGTATTTCGATGGCCTCCGTTGTGACCATCCAGAAATGTTGAAATTGCAGGATTCGTCAGGTAACTCGTGGTAAAAACATGCTGAAGTTTTGTGGTGTAATCCAGATTCGCTTTTTCTGTTTTAGCCAGATGTATTTCCACGAAATTGCGATGCTTGCCGGCCATCTTGACAAATGGATTCAGCGATTTTACCACCCCTGCCCCTTTGGTCCACCGGCTGCCCGCACCACCGGCCAGCGAAACAATCGCCAGCTCGCGGTTTTTAAGCGCGCGCAGACCGATCTCAACCAGTTCCTGCTCTTCAAAAGCTCCGGGTCCGGCAATCTCCTCTGTGGAAACATCCGCTATGGTTGTGCTGATAGGCATTCTGTTTTTGGATAACCCGATGCGCCCGGATTTTAATTCCTTCTTTATTTTTTCATGCTGATCAGGATTAAATCCCAGCTCTTCCAACAGCTTGTTCAGCGGTTTCTGGCGACTGCTGCTCTCCCGCTCCTGCGGGATCATCCGGTCGAAAAGGTTGTTCACAAAAACGGAATATTGTTCATCCAGCTTGTAAGCCTGACCGATGATTCCAAGCTCCTGCCGCTGACATTCCGTAAGCGAAAGCAGGTCTTTCTTCAATATCGCCGGTAATAGCAGCGTGTAATATTCCATCGGCATCAACGCATTCAAACCCGTGCCCAGATCTGCAATGGTTCCGTTCTCATTGATACTGAAGTCGTACACCACCGGCTCCATGGCAAACGGAATCGCATGCTCGAATTTCTTCTTCGTTTCCGACATCAGCTGCTGAAGCCGGTCCTGGGCCTGCTGTTTATAGGCAGGGTCAAAAATAAATCCCATGCCACCGCCCGACATGCCACCCATCATCCAGAAGCCCCAGAATTTGTCCTTGAATTCTTCACCAATCCGGCTGATTAAAGTCTCGGTATACAGATTCGACGCCCACGGTATAATTTCCTGGATCGGCCCTTCAAAGTTCTTATGCGTAAATGCTCCGATGCCCTTAATGTCACCATCCTTCAGCTTTTGCACCACCTCCTCAAAATAGGCGATGGCATTATTTCGGGCCTGCCATTCGTTTTTCGAGCGAAGCAGATATTTTTCAGTCACCATTTCCAGAACCGGACCCACATCCTGGGCCATTCCGCCGTGAACCATCACCAGACTATCCTGCAATTTATTCCGTGTCAGCTGGTTAACTGCTTCTGTATCGAGGATTGTATGTTGTGGCAGCAAGCGTCCCTTGCTGATTCCGTATTCAGGATCATCAATACCGGCTTCAACCCCTTTGATCAGTTTCATCCCGGGCCACACACCTCCGGAATCCTGCCAGCCTCCACCGGAACCGGCCAGCCACTCTCCCAGAATTGCCTTGGCCGCTACCAGTCGCCGCTCTTCTTCTTTCAATATCCCCGTTAAACTTTCAGTCTGACCGGTCGCCCGCATGCACAGTGATATCAGCGATGCCAGCAGGTTAGTGGAAACAGCCAGACGGGAGCCTTTTGGTATGTTATTGACTTTACTGGCAATCTCGATTCCCTTCCCCTTGCCTGCCATGTTATCCAATAAGGTACTTAAAGGCAGCCCCGCACCTTCCATTCCCGGGGGAACAATCCCCGAAGCAATCAGGGCCGCTTTCAACAACCCCAGATAATCCCTCGCAAAATCAAACACTTCAGGCAATCCTGTTATATCCGATGAAGTGGCCAGATCAATGCTGGTAAGCCTGATCACAGGTTCATCAATGATCCGGAACCAGGTCTCGATCGGAGGCTTTGGCTCCCTGTTTTTCAATGGATTCCTGATGCACAGGTTAACCGAGATATTCAAAACCTTTGCGCCCTCCGGATAATCCATCCCTAAAAAGAAAATGTCGCTCCAACCACTGTGACTCAAGTCCATCCTCACCGGGGTGGTTTCATGCAAGCAGGGATAGATACCCGTTTGCTCATCACGATGAAGCAGTGAAGCTTGAATTTTTAATGGCTGATCAAGCGGATGACCTACCCTGAACATCCATTTATTACCGGCGGTCGACCGTACACTCAGCTTTACCTGATCAGCAAGTGTTTGAAACGCAAGCTGATGGTAAGCATTTGCCAATCCGCTGGATATGCCTTCATTGGCTCCGCGGGAATCCTGGACGGTTAAGAAAAGAGTAATCGCCTCCTCAAACCTTCTGTTTAAAATGTGCTCATAAGCTGCATAAGGGATGATACCTTCCGTTCCAATCTTCTCTTTCACAGGGATATAGAACCGATGGATAGCGTACAGGAAAAACAAAGCCCTCACCCGGTTGTAAAGGTTTGATTCTTCTTTCCGGTAAAGCTCCAGCTCCCTCGTCTCAGCCATCAATTCCCCGAGGGTTGCTTGACTGCAGAATTCGTCGAGCGACCGGTTTTTTATCGATGGATCCGATGAACAAATGATGTTGATTAATTTGCTCATCTTACTATCTGCCAATCGAATTCATATTTTTCATGACAAAAAACTCCAGCAATTCAGCCATAACCTGATCACGGTCAGTGCCGCTCAAAGCTAAGGCCAGCTGGGCTTTCAATAACCCATACCTCGATCCTGTATCAAACCGCCAGTCGTTTTTTTCCAAGGCCAGATATTGCTCCTTGGCCGCCAGCTGATTTAATGACTCGCTCAATCCTATTTTATGGCCATCGGCTCGTTCCAGATTCTGTTTCAAAAGTTGCATCAGGCCTGGCGATAATACATGCATGCCGAAAAAACACAGATAATGCCCGGTCCTCAGTCCCGGCACGATCAATTTTTGCTCAGCCAGAGTGGGAGTCGGTTTCTCAATAACTTTATCAATGATGTAGAGATCTTTGGTTCTGGGCACCCTTTTGCCGCCAACGGTCCCATAATTCGGAATCAGATTCTCGCGTGTCGGTGTAACCGCTGAAACGGAACAATTATTCTGACAGGCGATATCAACCAGATGTTTTGCACAGGGGATGTCGGATTTATTTACATACAAGTGATCACCAACCAGATGCAGAAAATAATCGTTCCCGGTAAAGGGCAGCCCGCACAAAATGGCATGGCCATATCCCTGTGGTTTTTCCTGTTCAATAAAATGAATTTGCTGGTCGGCCGATACCATATGCTGATAAACATCCAGATCGCCGGGATGTATGATTACAGCAATTTCTTCAATGCCGGCCTGACGGGCCTCCTCGATCAGAATTTCCAGTACCGTTTTACGATTTCCGTCGCGATCAACCAGGGCCTGCATGGCAAGCTTACGCTGATCGGCTCCGGCAGCAGTTATTAGCGCTTTTTTAATTTGCATATATAATGGTATCCGATTGTTTTTTTGCTATTCGTGGAATCAATGTTAATAAAAGTCCG
>CAILAQ010000649.1 GCA_903832165.1 uncultured Bacteroidota bacterium
AACAATAAATGAAAAATATTATAAAAGGCAGGAATTGCCGAAGCATTATTCCCAAACTAATGATTGTAATTCTTGTCAGTCTGGAGGGATACTGTGCCAAAGGGCAAGAAGCTATTCCAGTTGCCGGAGGTAATGCATCAAGCCTGGCAGGTTCGGTAAGCTATTCGGTCGGACAGGTGAGTTTTACCACCGCCAGATCATTCGACGGCATGGTTTCAGAAGGTGTTCAGCAATCCTATGAAATAATCGTTTTATCAGGACTTGATGAAGCTAAAAACCTCACACTCTCCTGTACGGTTTATCCCAATCCGGTGGTTGACTACCTGACCCTGAAAGTAGATGAAAAGTACCTTTCCACCCTCTCCTGTCAAATGTACACCCTAGAAGGAAAATTAATAGAAACGAAAGTGATTCATACCTCGGAGACGTCTATCAGCATGATAACCCTTCGTTCGGGCACCTACTTTCTAAGGGTTTATGACACACAACCCGGCTTGTCGCCTACTCCTTCCCAAAAAAGGATCTTAAAAACTTTTAAAATTATCAAATACTGATATAAGATGAAGAAATTTCTGCTTTTGATCGTCGCTCTCCTGGTATTCTCCCTTGCGAATGCACAATCGCCTAATAAGATAAGCTATCAGGCCGTTATCCGTGGCGCTTCCAACAACTTAATTTCCAACGGTGCAGTCAGCATGCGTTTCTCTATATTGCAGGGATCCGATTCCGGCAGCGCGCTGTATATAGAGACTCAGACACCTGCCACCAACGAAAACGGATTAGTCTCTGTGGTCATCGGTGACGGAGTTCCGGAAACAGGAAATCTAAGTACCATCGATTGGTCAACCGGTATTTTCTATCTGAAGGTAGAAACCAACCCCACAGGCGGAAATGATTATACGATCACCGGCACCACCCAGCTTCTCAGCGTGCCATTCGCTCTTTATTCCGGCCATGCCGACAATATTTCGGGTATAATAACCATTGCACACGGCGGAACAGGGGCTTCAAATATTAGTGATGCCCGTCTTAACCTGGGATTAGCCAGCGATTCTGCCCGTGTGACAACTGCGATTAACAGTGCAATAGCGGCTCATGCCTCATTATCGTTAAATTTTTCCAGTGAAGTAAGTCGTGCCCTTTCTGTCGATAATGCGCTCACCACCAAACTCGACACTGAGATCACGAACCGCATCAGCTCCTTAAGCAAAAAAGAGGATTTGGTCAATAAAAGCACAAGTATTTCAACAGACGGAACCTCCGACACCAAGTATCCCAGCGTAAAATCAGTAAAGACCTATATCGATGAAAGAACATCGACAACCACTCAGGATGCCACATCCATATTGAAAGGAAGAATTCAACTCGCGGGCGACCTGGGCGGGACAGGCACTTCGGCCGTGGCACCTGTTATTTCGGAGAATGCAATCACTACATTAAAGATTGCCGATGCGAACGTAACAACTTCAAAAATTGCAGATACCAATATTACCAATGCCAAGCTGGATAAATTAAATATTCCAATAAGCGGTTTTGCTGCTGCAACAGCAGATGTAGCCATGGGAGGAAAGAAACTAACCGGGGTTGCCGATCCGATCCTCGCCCAGGATGCTGCCACCAAAACCTATGTCGATGTAAGCTCCGCATCCGGGGTAACTGCACTTGCCACAGAGGTCGCCAAACGCACCAATGCCGAAACAGCATTTGCGATCAGGCTCGTTTCAGAAACAATCCGGGCCATAGGTATTGAAAATATCATGACCACTAATCTATCCAGTGAAGCCGCAAGGGCAACTGCTGCAGAAGTTATCCTGACCACGAACCTATCCGCCGAAGCCATAAGGGCAAC
>CAILAQ010000650.1 GCA_903832165.1 uncultured Bacteroidota bacterium
AAAAGTAGTTTATATCAATCTACCCACCCCTAACCCCTCCCTGCCCGCAGGGAGGGGGATACCTTTGCTCTGGCAAAATGCTGTATTTCTTGTTGTTGGGTATAGTGGCGCTTCTCCCCTCAATTTTCAAAGGAGGGTCGGGGGTGGGTAGTCGGAGTTGGCTCAATCTTTATCCCCGGAACTCAATCCTGGGCAAAATCAGGTCAAGCATTTGCCTGACTGATTCTTCGATTGAAAGTAAATCTGTACGAATTTCAATATCAATATTTTCCGGGGTCTCAAACGGTGAACTGATACCAGTAAATTCTTTAATTTCACCCCGGCGGGCCCGTGAATACAATCCTTTGGTATCCCGGTCTTCGCAAACTTGCAGAGGTGCATTTACATAAACTTCAATGAAATCATCCTGCCCGATGAGGCGGCGGGCCAAATCCCTGATGTCTTCGGTAGGACTGATGAAACAGTTGATGGTGATTACACCGCAATTCACAAACAACTTTGATACCTCGGCAATTCTTCTGATGTTTTCAAACCGGTCAGCTTCTGAAAAACCCAGATTACTGTTGATTCCCGATCTGATGTTATCCCCATCAAGAACCTGGGTACAAAATCCCCTGCTGAATAACGCCACTTCGAGATGTTTCGCCAGCGTGGTTTTTCCGGCTCCGGATAAACCTGTGAGCCAGATCACTTTTGATCGCTGTTTAAGCAATGTTTCCTTTTCTGTCCGCCCCAGTATCTCATGGTATACGGGAAATATATTTTCGCTGGTAGATGGCATTTCTGGAATTGTAAAGTGAGTGGTCGTGGGTGTTTGCAAAGATACTAAATGTTTAATCTGTCTGTCACAATGGTTGCTGATCGCTATTTTATCAGCGCATCATACAAAACCTCAATCGGATGCAGGGCCTTTCGGCCGGTTCCGTCCATGATCTGATGACGGCATGAGGTGCCAGGAGCCGAAATGATTGTTTCCGGTGATGCTTTTCGCACTTCGGGAAATAAAACCAATTCACCCACCTTCATCGAAACATCATAATGCTCGCGCTCATACCCGAATGAGCCTGCCATGCCACAGCAACCCGATTTAACCTCCTCGACTTTGTAATTCACCGGGATTTCCAACATCCTTTTGGTAGATTCAACAGATGCCAGCGCCTTTTGATGGCAGTGCCCGTGAAGTTTTACAACTTGTGCCCTGTCGGTAAAAATCCCGGATACCTTAGGGTCAATTTTCGCCCCCTGACCAGGGAAGGACCCGGACAGAGACTGCATAATAAACTCATCAAACATAAAAACATTCTTTGCCAGCTTTAACGCCGCCTCTTTCAGGGGTGCATCCACCAGTTCGGGATATTCATCACGAAACGTAAGAATAGCCGATGGTTCAATGCCAACCAGCGGGGTTTCATCGGTGATCAGGGACTGCAATTTGCGAAGGTTTTCGCCAGCCAGTTGCTTTGCCTTCCTTACAAGCCCTTTGGAAAGGTAGGTTCGTCCGCTCTCTGAATGGTCGGGGATGATCACCCGGTAACCGAATGCATTCAGCAGCTTGATGGCCTTAATGCCAATTTCAACATCATTGAAGTTCGAAAATTCATCAGCAAACAGGTACACGGTGCGCCCAGGTAAACCGGTTCTGTTTATGGATGCAACGCTTCTGCCTTCGTGCAGATTTTCTGCAGCCCAGGCA
>CAILAQ010000651.1 GCA_903832165.1 uncultured Bacteroidota bacterium
CGATACAAGCTTACGTGAAAGCCCAGGGTACCGAGAAAGAATATAAGAAAATACATCAGCAGCAGCTATCTTTGTTTTGATACCTCGTCAGCTCTGCTGCGAGGTAGTTCATTGTGCTAATGTGCTAATTTGCTAATGTGCTAATGGAACACCGAATCCATTGGCTCATTGGCACATTGTCACATTAGCACATTGTCACATTAATATAAATACATGCCAAATCTCCTTGTTTTGAGGCGGTAAAGATGTAATTTTGCGACTTCAATTATCTCTAACAATTTATCAGATGAAAATTTCAAAGATTAAAGCAATCGAGATCCTCGACTCAAGAGGAAATCCAACCGTAGAGGCCAATATAAAATTAGAGAATGGTACAACTGCACGGGCGATGGTTCCAAGCGGAGCATCAACCGGTGAACGCGAAGCCTGCGAATTGCGCGATGGCGACAAGAAGCGTTACAGCGGAAAAGGTGTACTGAAAGCTGTTGAGCATGTTAATGTTGATATAGCCAATGCAATTGAAGGAAAATGTTTTGTTAACCAGCGGGAACTTGATTATTTCCTGATCGGTCTCGACGGAACTCACAATAAATCAAACCTCGGAGCGAACGCTATCCTGGCAGTTTCCATGGCTTTTGCAAAAGCTATGGCATGTAGTTCAAATACTCCGCTTTATCAGTATCTGGGCGGTTTGAATGCACATGTTCTTCCTGTTCCATGCATGAATATTATCAACGGCGGATCACACGCAGATAATAATGTTGACTTTCAGGAATTCATGATTGCTCCGCACGGTGCACCATCATTCAGGGAAGCTATCCGCATGGGCTCAGAAGTTTTCCATGCTTTGAAATCGATTTTGAAAGCAAAAGGATACAGCACAGGCGTTGGTGACGAAGGCGGATTTGCTCCTAACCTTAAATCAAACGAAGAAGCAGTTGAAGTTATTCTTGAAGCTATTACAAAAGCAGGTTACAAGCCTGGTGATGAAATCAGCATATCCCTCGACCCCGCTTGCAGCGAATTGTGGGAAGACGGTAAATACAAAATGTTCAAGAGTTCAGGCAAATTCCTGAGCAGTGATGAACTGATCAGCCTTTGGGAAAATTGGGTACGTCAGTATCCGATCGTTTCTCTCGAAGATGGTTTGGCTGAAAACGACTGGGCAGGTTGGGCAAAACTGACCAAAGCTCTCGGAAGCAAAATCGAAATCGTAGGTGATGATCTTTTCTGCACCAACAAAGCCATCCTGGCCGAAGGTATCAAGCAGGGTGTTGCCAACTCGGTTCTGATTAAGCTGAACCAGATCGGGACTGTTACTGAAACTTTGGAAACCATCGAACTGGCTTACAAAAACAAATATTCAGCATTCGTTTCTCACCGCTCAGGTGAAACCGTGGATACCTTTATTTCAGACCTGACTGTTGCCGTTAACGCCGGTCACCTGAAAACGGGTAGTGCTTGTCGCGGTGAACGTGTTGAGAAATTCAACCAGCTGATGAGAATTGAAAATGAGTTGGGTGCTTCCGGAGTTTTCGCCGGTAAAAAAGCATTTAGAGTTGCCAACTTTTAAAAAGTAGGCAGAATTGTTGCACAAAGGTAAAGTTGGCAACTCTACATATTAAAGCTGCCAACTTTATATCATGCACCAGGTTTGCCTTCCTGTTTAAAGTTGGCAGCTTTGAGAAAGTGCACAATGAACTGATTAAATAGAACGGCATGTGTTGCCATCGGGCAATGGCCGGCCCCTTCAATTACCTTCAATTTTACAGTCGGCAGCTTGTCTAGCAAGGATTGGTTCGAACCGAGCGGCACCCAGGTGTCCTTGTCGCCCCAGATAGCCAATGCCGGTGTATTGAATTTCAGTCCATCGATGATTACCGGTTTCGATTTAACGCTTGAGCGGAGAAAAGCACGCGCAAAACCTCTTTGATGCAGGGCTTTATAGTATTGCTCAACATCTGCTGCATCCGGTTCCGCTGCATACGCTGATCGCAACAGTTTTTTTATCTGTTTTGGCCTGACCAGGAAAACTTTAGCAATACCGGCAGCTATCCATTCAATCGGTCTGAATTTCAGAATTGCCGGGCCGTAAGAAGTCTTCCCGCCGGGGGAGCCAAAAAGGGCAGGGTCCACAAATATCACCTTGTTCACTCTTTCCGGATGAATGATTGCCATAGCCTGAACAATGCCGCCACCCATTGAGTGGCCAATCAGGTTCCATTGGACATTGGGATTTATCTGATTCAGGAAAGCCCATAAAAGAGCTGCACGGCTGTCATTCGACTGGTTGTAGTTGGGATCCTTTTCGCTATACCCGAATGGAGGTACATCAACGGCTACCACATTATATCCTTCGGCGGCCAATACCGGGGCATTTCGTTCCCAGGAATAAGTGGAGCCTGCCATACCGTGCACCATTAAAATCCAGGGCAGGGTATCAACCGGCAAGTTTGATGGCCAGGTCCGGTAATGGAGGAGAAGGTTATCTATCCTGATAAACCCACTGTTGATGAAAGGCTTGGCAGGTTTGTGAGGATTTTTTTCAGCAAATACAGGATGGAATGATATGAGAATCAGCAGCATCA
>CAILAQ010000652.1 GCA_903832165.1 uncultured Bacteroidota bacterium
ATTGGGTGAAATAGGCATTCTTGCTGCCGGACCGCGCGGATCAATGAGTTATAAGAGCCTCATCGACTCCACCGCAGTTGCCCCATCTTTTCAGGAAGTTTTACAGATATTTTCCACGCCCGAAGGTATCTGTTTCATCACCGGAAAAGTGATTTTCAGGTGGAAGAACGGCAAACTCGAAAACTGGAAACAGGATGGCGAGATACTCACCGGCGCCTATGTCAACCAAACGCTCTATCTCCAGGTAAAAGAAAAGGGATTGATGATTTTCCGGAACGGCGAACTCCTTCCGGTAGCCAAAGGCGACCTGATGACCGGAGCTATCGAAATCAGGGCCATGCTCCCGTACTCCGGAAACCAGGTCCTGCTTGCCACCGGAACTCAGGGCCTCTACCTGGCCGACGCATCAGGAGTGAGAAAATTCACCAATCCATCGGACGACCTGTTTATGGAAAACCTGATCACTGCAGGGGTTGCGCTAACCGACGGCACTTATGCAATTGGCACCTCGCGTAAAGGAGTCATTGTTATATATCCCGATGGTCGCGTTAAGCAGGTGATTGATAAAGCAGCCTCACTGAGAAATGAATACGTACAGGCACTTTATACGGATAAAAACAATATCCTCTGGGCGGCATTGAACAATGGCATTGCCATGATCGAAACGCCGTCGGCCCTAAGCTTTTTCGACGAAAAATCAGGGCTTAACGGAGCGGTCATCCAGATTCTCCGCCATCAGGGACGGCTGTATGTCAGCACCTACCAGGGTTTGTTTCTGTACAGGCCCGAATCGTTCAGCTTCGAATCCGTGCCGCAGATCATTACGGCATGCTGGTCGATGGTACCTTTTGGCAACGATTTACTGGCCGCCACTTCCGAAGGAGTTTTTCAGGTATCCGCCAACAGCGTCAAACGCATAAAGGAGGGATTTGTCCTGTCGCTCGCTGTTTCGGCTGCTGATCAGAACCTGATATATGGTGGTGACATGACCGGATTGTTCAGCATGAAATATCAGGGTGGAACATGGAAATCAACCAACCTGGCCGCATCTGAAGAAGAAATCAAGGACCTTTTGGAAGATGAAGCAGGAAATATCTGGGGCTCCACACTTTCCAAAGGGATTTTCAGATATTCGCCCAAATCGGGTACGATGGAATTTTACAATGAAACTACCGGATTTCCTCAAACGGTTGGAGGAACCATTAACCTGATCGGAAAAAATCTGGCCATTTCCACGCGCAAGGGGGTTTTGAGATTCGATGAAGGCACCCGCTCATTCCAGCCTGTTAACCTGCTAAACCAGAAGGATACTTCCGCTGAGGTTCCCTGGTATTCCATCATCAGGGAAGATCAGAAAGGCAATCTCTGGGTGAATGCAGGCGACGAAAGCCACCTGATGCTTCTCCGGAAAAACGGCGACACTTTCGAGCCCGATCAACTGCCCTTTCTCCCGATAACCGATTACGTGATCTGGGACATTTTTCCGGAAGCCGATAACGTTACCTGGTTTGGAGGACCCGATGGGCTGATCCGCTATGATCCTTCGGTAAAAGCGCTGAAATCAGATCCGCAGCCGACCATGATCCGGCAGATCACGACACCTGCCGATTCCATTATTTTCGCAGGAAACCTGACCATTGGTACAGTGCCATCCGGTGAAACCACAACGTTCAGATACAACGATAATTCCCTGCGTTTTGAGTTTTCGGTACCGTTCTGTGCTGCCAAAGGTGAAAACCAATACCAATACCAGCTCGAAGGCTTCGAAGACACCTGGTCCGACTGGACCCCTGAAACTCAGAAGGAATATACCAGCCTCCCGAAAGGAAAATTTACTTTTCACGTTAAGGCACGTAATGTCTATGGGGTGATCGCCACGGAAGCATCCTTCCATTTTGTTGTGCTGGCACCCTGGTACAATACGATATGGGCTTATATTCTGTATATAGTCCTGGCCGGCGGAATTATATACCTGATTCTGGTCCTCAGGAACCGACAGCTTATCAAGGAAAAAAGAATTCTTGAGCAACGGATTGAAGACCGCACCGCCGAGGTCGTACAGCAGAAAGAGGAAATCATGAAACAGTCTGACGAGCTCGCCAGCAAGAATGACGAACTTGAAAAGATCAACAATACCGTTAAATCGATCAATCAGGAGATCAAATTCGAAAACCTGCTCCAGTCGCTGATGGAAAAGATGAAGGTCATCAAGTCAGTCGAAAAGGCAACGGCACTGGTGTTTGACAAGAACGACAACATATTCAGATTCACCGCCAGCTTTGGTTGGGACCTTGAAGCGCTTGCAAAGCAGAAATTCACCCTCGAGGAGGCCGAGGAACGTTACCTGAGCAACTCACAGGAAATTTTTGAAGACATTTTCCTCAGAACAGATTTTAAAACCTGGCAATACCTGGCCGGACTCGGCTCAATCGCCCTGCCTAAATCAATGCTCGTGATGGTAATCAGAGTGGAAAAACGCGTGGAAGCATTCCTGCTGCTGCAGAATATCAACAAAGAACATGCCTTTGAAGCCAAGGATCTCAGTTTTGTCCGCAACGCCAAGGAGCACATCATATCCGCTTTCATTCGTACCCGCATCATGCAGGATCTTCAGCAAACATTGCAAAACCTGAAAGAGGCGCAGGATCAGCTGGTGCAATCGGAGAAGCTTGCTTCACTGGGTGCCCTGATTGCAGGTATCGCTCATGAAATCCAGAACCCGCTCAATTTTGTCAATAATTTCTCCTCCTTATCAGCCGATCTGGCCGATGAGCTGCTCGAATCACTGGAGAGTGCCAAAGATGTCCTTCCGGAGGACACCTATGCCGATATCCAGGAGGTTGCTACCATGATCAAGGGAAATGTTGCCAAGATTCATGACCACGGCAAACGGGCTGAAAGCATCGTTAAAGGGATGCTCCAGCATTCCAGGGCGAAGAGTGGCGAATTTGAGATGACAGCCATCAATAATATGGTATCGGAATATGTGAACCTGGCCTACCATGGTATGCGTGCGAAAGACAAGGATTTCAATACAGCCATCCGCACCGAGCTTGATCCGGAGGTTGACAAGGCAGCCATTATTCCGCAGGATCTGAGCCGCGTAGTGCTGAACATCGTCAATAATTCCTGTTATGCGCTCGATGAAAAAATCAAGAAAAATATCCCCGGATTTAAACCCGAGGTGGTGGTAAGCACCAAAAAGATAAAGGATAAGATTGAAATCAGGATCAGGGACAACGGTACCGGTATTCCTGATCATGTGAAGGAGAAAATCTTCAATCCTTTCTTTACTACAAAACCTGCAGGATCAGGCACCGGGCTGGGGCTGTCGCTGAGTTACGACATTGTAACGCAGATTCACAAGGGTAAGCTCGAGGTGAATTCGCAGGACGGGGAGTTTACGGAGTTCATTATTACCATACCGGAGAAGCAGGCGTAAGAAGGTGACGGGTGACGGGTGACGGGTGACAGGTGACAGGTGACAGGTGACGGGTGACGGGTGACGGGTGACGGGTGACGCGGAAGAAGAAGAACGGTGGACGAAGAAGAAGATCGACGAACGAAAGATGGCCACGGAGAGTTGTCATCCCCGCGAAGGCGGGGACCCCGTCCCTGACCACGACATTATGAATTTTGAAAACCAATTTTTAATGAAGAAGCTATTGCTGAGTTTGATTGCTGTGTGGATTTTTTTGGCGCCGGCAGGCGCGCAGACAATGTTCAAGGTGAATCAGTATAACATCTACTATAATCAGGGCTTTATGCCTGTGTTGACTCTCTTTACCAATCACCAGATTTCACCCAAATTCAGCGCCACCAGTTATTGCTATGTGAATGCTTACGCCAAGAACAGCTGGGGCGAGGTGCTGGCGGGTGGATTGTATACGCCGGTACCCGGAGTTTCCGTTGGAGTTGTAGCCGGATTCCAGTCGAATGAAGCACAGATGTTCCGTATTTCCCCGCTGATTTTGCTGAACAAAAATCGCTTCTCGTTTTTCGGGGCTTTTGAGTTCGGCGGGGATCGTGTGCGCTGGGATTGTATGGCCTTCTACAATGTAAAATCCCTGAAACTCGGCGGCGAACTGATCCGCTACTATAAAATGTACGCTGCCGGTCCGAGGGCCGAACTCACCTTTTTCAAAAAGCAGCCGGTCACGGTATTTTACAGCGCATTATGGGACTGGAAGGGCAGCAAGCTGGCCTCAATGTTTGGGATTTACACGTCGTTCCCCGGTGTAAAAAAGCCGGTCTAATAGGCATCTGGTTGATCCGTTAGATAAACATGTTGGCTAACCAACAAATTCTTATTTAAGAAATATCAAATAAACTTAAATAAGGAAGTCAGTTTTCTCCAGCGGCACAAAAGTAAAAGTCCAGTTTTGATCGGGATAGGATTTCGGAACTTTGATCAGGACTTTATTCCAACCCTTTTTCAAGGATATCTCCACTGGCTTTCGACACCAGTAAAATTCCTCATCGGTCAAGGGCATCTCCTCTTCCGGCCGGCCCCAGGTGGCAGAGAGGACCCTGTATTTACCAGGCGCTTCCCATACCGGTGGCGGTACCGCTTTCCCATTTATCCAGATATTTCCTCCGTTGACATCCCATTTTCCCTGTTCAGGAATCCCGGCATATCGGCGGTTCGACCTCCTCGGCGTTTCAAATCCGATCCAGCAGGGACGCGTTTGTGCCTTTTCTGAAAAAATATTTGTCGTGGCATACACGGTAACCGTATCTTGTTTTTGCAATTTTTCTTTGCTGAATAAAGCTTCCAGATCCACTGTCCCACCATAGCAGTTATGCCATTTAAGCGTATCGGCATTTTCCGAGATTTTCCAGCTGATATCAGCATTGGCAACCCATGGAAATGGCTCATCCTTCAGATACTCCGTCCGGTGTTTACTCGTTCTTCGTTCAAAATCATTCAGGGCAAACCAGGCTGAAGTGTTTATTTCAGGTGAAAATTCGGCAGCCGGAATATCAACAGGCTTGCCACCATTCCAATATCGCTCCGAAAATGCCAGCAACGAAGGGTACACAGGATTATGCCGGAAAATATTGTTTTTATCGTCAACCCGGATATCCGGCCAGCAGCAAAGAATTCCTCCCAGGGCAGTTTTATCGCCTTCATTACGGTTACATGGCGGACGCAGGAATATCCGGCGATAAAGAATCAGCGGATCATAATAGTTGATATATCCCATGGTGGCATCAATAACCGGGCTTTGCGCCTGGTTTGCCAGATTATTCGTCTTTAAAACCATTGCACTTTCCTGCCACAACTGCTGAATCGTAGCCGGGCTCGCCGGCAATCCGGGATTCCACACAATCGGCGTGCGGTTGTGCTTAAGTACAATGCCCTCCATCCTGGCAATAAATTCACTGACATTACTGATTCGAACTTCATCGGAGCCCAGATGAAAGTATGGGCAATCCTCTGCCTTGATTTCACGGAAAAACTCATTCAGGCATTTTTCAAGAACATCCATGCCCTGCGGGGTTTCCATTTTAAAGCCGAACGTTTTCTGGAAATAGGCACTGTGACCCGGGACATCGATTTCCGGAATAACCATAATATTCCGGTCTTTTGCGTAGCTGATCAGGTCGCGGATTTCATCGTAGGTATAAAATTTTCCCACGTCACGGCCCGCCTTTTGAAATTGCGGATCGTTCAATTGCGGAAAAGCTTTGCACTCAATGCGCCAGGCAGGATTATCGGTTAAATGCCAGTGAAAAACATTGATTTTGTATAATGCCCAAATATCCATCTGATGCTTCAAACTTTCAATAGTCTGGAAATTCCTTCCCACGTCGTGCATGAACCCGCGGATAGCAAATGCCGGATAATCCTCCACGGTAATGGTTGGCATCGAATATCCCGAACCCGTTTTCAGGATCAGCTGCATCAGGGTCTGAAAGCCGTAAAACATTCCTTTGCCTGTTGATGCCGTGAGATAAACCTCACCGTTTACAGATTTCAACCGATAGCCTTCGATATGATTTATTGATTTATCGTAAGCCAGAATCAGTTTCATTTTCTTTGGACTGGTACTCCCCTCTTTAACAGCCTCCACGGGCAATCCCGGAAGGAATATCCGGGCTGAATTGATCATGGCACCCACGGGAATTGAGTCGATTCCATTTTTTTCAATGGAGATCCCGCTAAAACGATAAGGTTTTGTTTCACCCAGCTCATAGTTCCGAGGGGCCGGGATCACGGATATACTTCCGCGTACAGGCTTTTCATTGAGTTTTATCACTTCAGAGCCTGCTAAAAGAAAAGCGCCGGTGCCATATACTTCCCAGCTGGCCGGTGAGTAATTCTTCTGCGGATCGGCTCCGATAGGCTGCACCCAGCCGACAAACCCCTCCGGGGTAAGCAATGAATTCAGGCCGGTCCAGGCTTTCTCCACCACCGGCAGATAGATATCCCTTTCCAGAATTCCATGATTGATCCCCCATGCCAAAGCGTAACAGTAAAATCCTGAGCCGCTGGCTTCCCCGCCGGGATAAGAATCCGGATCCAGCAAACTCACCCTCCATAAACCATCGGACTGCTGAAGGGAAGCAATCCGTCTGGCCATCTTTTTATAAATATCCAGATAGAATCCGCGGTTCGGATAATCAGCAGGCAATTCATTCAGTATCCTCGCCAGACCGCCCATTACCCAGCCATTGCCGCGGCTCCAGAAAACCTTTTTGCCGTTGGCCTCCTTAAGGTCGGTTGCCGCGTATCCCCAGACATATTTCAGGTCGCGTGCAAACAGGCTCTCCTCCTTGTTCCAGAGAAGATCAACCGTTTCATGAAACAGCTTATCATTGAACTCCAGATAGCGCTTATCGCCCAGCGTCATCCCGAGCTTCACCAGCATCGGAGGTGCCATAAACAGTGCATCGCACCACCACCAGCAAATCTTCTGAATACCTTGTGTCTTATAAGGTACAGCCATCATTTTATTCACCGAATCAATGGTGGGCTGAATCATCTTCTTGTCCTTCTCAAGCCGGTACAGGTCGATATACGTCTGGCAAATGGCATAGTCATCGGCATGATGCAGACGGTCGGCCGGCTTCCATTTATTGGTTTCGCCCATATCCACCATTGCCTGATAAAGCTTTTTCGATCCGGTGGTTTCCCAGGCAGCCATCACGCCTGCAAAAAAGGCCCCGTTGGTCCAGTCGTTCAGTTCATGCTTAGGATGATCCAGTTGCCACAAAGCAGCAGTCTCCATCCTCTTTTTGATCACACTTTTCTTAAATATCTTATCGGGGTTTGCCAATGAAAAACATGGAATAACCAGAAAAATCATCAAAACCAGGGTTGCGAATTTCTTCATAATTGCTCTGTTCTTATCTGTGTCATCTGTGCCCCCCGCCTTCGCGAGGGCAGGCTATCTGTGGACAGTTCTTATTTTGATATGGTAATCGGCCTGCTCAGTTTTTCGGCCTCCTCACGTATATACTTCTTTACGGAATCCACCTCGTTCCACTTCGGATTTTCCAGTCCCCACATGGCAAAGAAATAGTGAACACTGGGCAATTCCGTCTTAATTTTCTGACTCATATACCAGGTGTCAGAAATTACCTGACTGAAGCTTTTCACGGGTACCGTCTGATATCCGAGCTTATAAAAATCAGTATTGGTGGTACGGGCAATTTTGCCAATTTCATTGGTCGGGGCCAGTACAGCCATGGCCAGGATATCATTATTGAGCGACTGCTTACCGTGGGTGAGAATAGCTGTATAATCAGCATTCGCCTGAAATTGCAGGGGGTTCGCGGTCGAGCTTGGTTGTAGTAATTCCGGTGACCACCTGCTTTTCGCCGGTGAATTCCCTGATTGTCACTTCGGACTGAAACCAATATTTCCCGATCCAGAGAGTTATTCTTTCTACGGCTTCAAATTTATGGCCGTTCACTTCCCAGCCTTTGTAGGTTAGCTCGAAAATCGTGCGCACCGGTCCGTCGGTGATCTTCTTATAATGATACCCCGGCGTGGACCCCAGGCGGTAGAGGGAGTCGCCCTCCAGCATAGCCAGACTGCCGGCTCCGAGTGAGCTGCCGCAATGCAGGATATCCATCCCCCATGGAGCCAGCTCATGGTAGGTAGGCTCTGTAGGTGATCCGGCCTTTTTGAGGATCAGTCCGGGGGTGAGTTTCCCGAACAGGTCCTTGGTATTCCGGCAATCAAAATAGATACGAAAGGCCATCCGGTCATTTTCCCAGCCAACGCCTTCCGCCTGGTAACGGGTCGGAAACCCGGCCAATCCCACCGGAGCATCAGCCTCGGCAACTTCCGTAAACCCACCGTTTTTGTTTTCTTCCCCCAGATATACCTGGGTTCTTTTCTCAAACACCGGCGCCTCTAAACCCGTTATCCAGATGACCTCCACACTCAGCGTAGAATGACCTGCCATGTTAACCGTAAACGCCAGCTCGTCCCACTTTCCATCCCCATTTAAATCATCGGTTTGGGTGGGGATCGGTTTACCCTGCATAACCAATAAAGGTACCTCCCCGGCCTTGCCCACACCAAAACGGTGCTCAAATTCCCCCCGACTGAAAACAAAGGGTTCATTTGTCCGGTTAATGGCTAAATCGTTCTTCAGAATAAAGGAGGATTTTGCCTCACAAGTCAATAAAGAGCCTACACACAGAGCGATGAGGACAACCAGTTTATACATTATTTTCCCCTTTTACATAGCCGAAGTTGGCGAGTATGCCCCCATCCACATACAATATATGGCCATTCACAAAATCGCTGGCTTTGGAGGCGAGAAACAGGGCTGCATTTCCCACATCCTCCGGTTCGCCCCAGCGCCCGGCCGGCGTGCGTGTCATCACCAGGTCGTTGAACGGATGGTTCCCCTCGCGGATGGCGGCTGTTATATCGGTGGCTATATATCCCGGACCGATGCCGTTGATCTGCACATTATATTTTGCCCATTCGCAGCACATATTCCGGGTCAGGAGTTTCAGTCCGCCCTTTGCCGAAGCGTAGGCTGATACGGTATTCCGGCCATACACACTCATCATGGAGCATATATTGATGATTTTTCCACTGCGCCGCGCGATCATCCCCGGAGCCACCCTCTTGGCAAGAATCAGCGGAGCTACCAGGTCAACGTCAATCACCTCCTTAAATGTGGAGATCTCCATTTCGAGTATCGGGATTCGTTTGATAATTCCGGCATTATTCACCAGGATGTCCACCGGGCCCATCTCCTTCTCGATGATGGAAATACCCTGATCAACCGCCTTTTCATCGCAAACATCGAACTGTAGGGTAAATACCTCAAGACCAGCCAGCCGATATGCTTCACGGCATGCTGCGAGCTTTTCCACCGAACGCCCGTTCACACATACCCGGGCACCGGCTTTTGCCAGTGTTTTCCCTATGGCCAGACCGATACCGTGAGTACCTCCGGTGACGAGAGCAATCTTACCGCTCAAATCAAATAGTTCCGTAATCATGATTCAGATTCTTAAATCCAACAACTAATAACCAGGCCTTTACCGGAGCTGATCGGCAGGAGCCTGATCCATATCTGTATAATCTAGATTCTCCCCGGCCATACCCCAGATAAAACAATAATTTGTTGTCCCGGCCGCACTGTGAATGCTCCAGGACGGGGAAATCACCGCCTCCTCATTTTTCAGGAAGAGGTGGCGGGTCTCATTTGGTTGTCCCATAAAATGGCATACGGTCTGCCAGTCGGAGACTTCAAAATAAAAATAAGTCTCCATGCGTCGCTCATGGGTATGAGCCGGCATGGTATTCCACACGCTTCCCGGCTTCAGTTCGGTCAGGCCCATCTGCAGCTGGCAGGTCTGAACCACCTCCTGGATAAGCAATTGATTGACGGTTCTCTCATTGGCGGTTTTTGTGCTGCCCAATTTTAAAACCGTTGCCGCTGACTGCCGGATCAATTTTGAGGGATATGCATGGTGAGCCAGCACTGAATTCAGGTAAAAATGAGCAGGGCGGAGTTGATCGGCCGACTCAAAAACTACCTTTCGGGTTCCTCGGCCAAGGTATAAAGCCTCTTTATATTGAAGTTCAAAAGTCTCATTTTCTGTAATCACCTTTCCCAGGCCACCAACATTGATAATCCCCATTTCGCGGCGCTCGAGGAAGTATTCCGATTTGAGCTGGTCAGTAGTTTCCAGGGTGAGCGGTTCTGTTGCGGGAACAGCCCCACCAACGATAAACCGGTCGAAATGCGAGTATACCAGATTGATCCGGTCATCCTCCATCACCTTTTCAACTAAAAATTCATCACGTATCCGCTGTGTATCATATGTTTTAAAATCATTGGGATGAACAGCATAACGCGTAATACAGCGGGTTGTCATTGATTATTTTTTAGATCTTCAAATGTAGCATTTGTGCGCTTTAAATGGAGGGAGGTCTGATGCATCTGGTAAATCATCATGCCATAAAAAAGGCCCATATCAAGATATTTGTAATTATGCCTGGCCAGCCAGAAAAGCAGTTTCCAGAAGTATTGCCGGTGAGGGTCTTTTACACCCAACAGGAACAATACCCTAACCACCATGATAAGGTCCCTGAAACTAATTCTTGAAGGAACTTTTATAAAAGGTCTGGGATATCGGTAAGTGCTGAAAAAAGTGATCAGTCTTTTATATGAATTCTTTGGAAGGTAAATATTGTCCATGAGTTCCATGAATCCCTCATGCAATATTTTTTCGTCCATTATCGGTTTAATATTGCTCTGAGCTTCCGAAAAAGCAAATTGGTTTTTCAGACGGCCTTCCTTCTCCATGCGCCTGTATAATTCAGTGCCGGGAGGTGCTTTCAGCAGATTTACAATTGGCAACGGGATGCCGCTCTGCTGAATAAATTGCGCCTGCCTCTGGAATATCGATGGAGTATCCGTATCAAATCCGACAATAAAACCACCGGCAAGATAAAATCCGGATCTATGCAACTTGTGTATATCTGCAAGCTGTTCGCGCTTAAGATTTTGCTTTTTCCCGGATCCTTTAAGGCTCACCTCATCCGGTGTTTCAATACCGATAAATATCTGCCGGAAACCGGCATCAAGCAGCATAGTCATCAGCTCATCGTCATCTGCCAGATCGATGGTCAGCTGGGTGGCGAAAAGGAAGGATGGCAATTTTTCACGCCTCCAGGCGATTAAGGCTGGCAGCAGTTCCTCCTTCAGCACCCTCTTGTTTCCGATCAGGTTATCGTCGGCAAACAGCACCAGCCTGACCCTTCCCTGATCAATAATTGCATTGAGTTCTTCGATAATCCTCGATACACTCTTGATCCTCGGCCGTCTTCCGTATAGAGTGGTAACATCGCAAAAGTCGCACATGTGAGGGCATCCCCGGGAATACTGCAAAATAGAATAGAGGTAATCATCAATATTTACCAGGTCGAAAGAAGGTATGGGTGATTGGGTTATTTCTGCAAAATCAGGTGATCGGTAAATGGGCTTTAACTCACCCTTGGATAAATCTTCCAAAAACAGGGGCAGTGTAATTTCAGCCTCATTCAGAACAAAAATATCGATGCCCGGAAAGCGGTGATGCTCATGAGTGAATAGTGTACCGCCGGCAACTATTCTGACTCCAGATTCCTTGCATTGCTCAATGATTTCCCTCACTGAAATTTCCTGCACATTCATGGCCGACAGGAATACAAAATCAGCCCATTCCAGATCCTTTTCCGTCAGTGGAGATACATTAAGATCAACCAATTTTCTTGACCAGTCGACTGGTAACAATGAAGCTACCGTCATCAGCCCCAAAGGCGGATAGACCGCTTTTTTACCTGACATGCGGAGCATATGCTGCATCGCATAAAAGGTATCGGGCATCTGGGGATATACAAGAAGGATGTTCATCTGGTAAAGACAAATATAAGGTGATTTAGTCTTAACTTTGGCTTTAATCTTTTACCCATTGTTATGAAACTGGTAATTTTTGGAGCGAGCGGACAGACCGGCAGATTGCTGGTTGATCAGGCATTGGAATCAGGTCATGAAGTTACAGCTTATGTAAGGCGCGAAGGTGCTTTTGAGGCAGGCCGGAAAGGATTGACCATTGTTACCGGCCAGCTGGATGATCCGGCAAAATTGGAGCAGGCAATCATCGGGGCTGATGTATGCATCTCCACTCTGGGCGGAGGTTCCCTGAGTAAGCGCTCGCCTGAGCTCACCGGTGGAATCAGCCTCATCGTTAGCGCTATGGAGCTTGCCGGCGTTAAGCGGTTTATCTATATGTCGAGTGTGGGAGCAGGTGACAGCCGGTATTATATGGGCCCGATCATCAGGCTGTTCATTGTGGGAATTTTTCTGCGCGTGCCACTGGCCGATCATACAATGAACGAAAAGCGCATCGCCTCCTCTGGCTTGCAATGGACAATAATAAGGCCGGGCGGACTCTCCAACGGACCTGAAACCGGGAAGTTCAAACACGGAAGTGCATTCACCAAAATAACCGGGAACATTCAGGTATCCAGAGCCGATGTTGCCGCTTTCATCCTGGAACAGGCGGCCTCTTCAACCTATGCTGACCAGGCTGTGTGGATGTTTTAATTCACATTCAGATGAAACGTAAAATTCTTGCCCTCTCGGTATTCCTGCTGCTGGCGCTCAACATGATTGGTCAAAGCTTATCCCCAAAGGATTCCCTGCCGGTCCGTTTTTTCAAGGCTAACTTTCCGCATCAAGCCGGGTCGCTGAATCTTTTACACATCGATACAAGCTTTACATACCGGAATCTCACTTTTTACAATTTTTCCACTCCGAAAGGCTTTGTCATTCTGCGTGATCTGGGGACAAAGCAGGATATCGTCGGATATGCTTTCGATGAGAATTTCTCTTTCGACGCTGATACCACGGGATTTCTGAAAAACCTGGCAAATGCCCTCGCCACTGCCAATGAATCTGCCGGATATGCCCCTGAAAAGATTCATACGCTTAAGACCGGGAGATATGCCATTGAACCGCTGATCAAGACCCTCTGGAATCAGGGCTGGCCCTATAATTACCTCTGCCCGGTTGACCCCGGTGTTGCCGAGCAGAACAACCGCACCCTTGTAGGTTGCGTGGCCGTTGCAATGGCACAGATCATCCGGTACTGGGATAAATGGAACGACTGGTCTATTTACTACTCCTATACGCACGGAACCTACGGTACCCTCACCTGCAATTCCGGCAATTACAACTGGGGGGTCATGGAGAACTCTTGCTATTCAGTGAATACCGAAGTTGCCCGGCTGCTCTCCGATTGCGGAATCCTGGTCAATATGGACTACAGTCGCACGGGTTCCGGCGCCCAATCTGTGGATGCTGCCAAGCGGTTCAATGAAATGTATAAGACCGGATACCTGAATACGACCATCACGAATGAGGAAGAATTCTTTAATAATATCAGCAACTATCTGCCAATTTATGCCACCTATCCGGGTCATGCATTTGTTTGCGACGGATATGACGGCAGCGGTTTTTACCACTTCAATCTGGGATGGGGAGGATCTTCCAACGGATATTATTCCCTTTCCAGCGTTGTAGGCAAAGCGCTCACAAGTGCTATTTTCAATATATATCCTGATCTGGCCAGCAAGCCTCCGCGGAAATTGGTGAAATCAGTCGTCGATGGCGGTAAGATTCAGATTTCCTGGACCGGTCCCGATCAGGACCGCAGCGGCCTTGCCGGGTACAAGATTTATCTGGATGATAAATATCTTACGGATTCAAAGGATACTGTGTTTATCCATGATTGCGTTTTCGGTGATCATTACGTTAAGGTATCTGCACAGTTCGCCTCGGGTGAGTCGCGCTGGATAGGTCCCGTAAGCTATTATTTCGATGGCAACCCCATCACCATTCCCGATGCCACTTTAAAGCGTGCATTGAATACCGCTATCGGCATTTCCTCCTCCCTGGTAAACTCACATGTGCCCACCGAAGGGGAACTGAGCAAAATCACCCGCCTGAACGTAACCAACCCTGCCAGTTTAACCGGACTCGACCATTGCCCTAATCTTACGCAGCTCTACCTGTATTCAACCACGAGCACAAAAACCCTCGATATGGAGCAGATCAGGCTTTGCACTGACCTGGCCATCCTGACCATCGAAAAATATAAACTCGATAATCCTGTCGCCCTGGCCAATCTGAAAAAGCTTAACGAGCTCCGTCTGGTCAATAACCAGATCGCCAGTTCCGAGTTTTTAAAATCCCTTAACCTGGTCACACGCCTCGAAATTATTGATAATCTCATCGGCGATGCCGGTTTTCTGAACAGCATGCCTCGCGTTGAATGGCTGACTCTGAGAAACTGCAATATTTCCGATTTCAGCGTTCTGGAAAATACCTATGGGTTCCGTACGGTGGATGTTTCCAACAACCACATCACCTCGCTCGACTGGATCAATAAGAATACCACTGTACAAACCCTCAACGCTTCTTCGAATAATATCAACGGAACGGTAGCCCTGAGCGGGTTAACCATCCTCCTTTCCATTGATGCTTCGAACAACCTGATCACCGGCTTTCAGCTCACGGGCTCGCCCGCTATTGAATCACTGTACCTGGGGAATAATTCAATCACAGATATTCAGCAGCTGCTGGCGGATAATCCTGATCTGGGAACACTGTCAGTTTCTCATAATAAGATTGCCGTATTACCTGATTTAGCGCCCAGGCTCACAAAACTGGAGCTCCAGTATAACCTGATCAGGGATATCTCCTCGATAACAAGATATTCTTATCTGACTTATTTGAATTTATCTTATAATCAGATTGTTGATATACAGAATCTTATCGAAAATAATTATCATGCCAAGCTTACTTATCTGAATCTCCTGAGCAATCCTATCGGAAAAGAGTCCTTTACAGATATTATTCCCGTTTTAAAAAGTTCGGGCCTTCAATCAAACCTGCCGGCACAATATCACCCGGGGAGTCCGTGCTATCTCAGTCCGGACGGGGATAAGACGCTTTTAAACAAAAATGTTCATTTTGAGTGGCAGGCGGATTTCAACAATGAAGGATACAAATACCGTGTTTTTCTCAGCCGCGAAAGTGAGGCATATCAGGAGCTGGCTGCAAATATCGCCGACCGCTTTCTGGATTATCAGCTGGCTGAAACCGGTAAATACAGTTGGTATGTTCTTTCTGAAAAAGACACCCTTGCGCTTCAGAGCCGGATACATTCGTTCAAGATCATGAAAGGGTTTGCCATTCCGTTCATCGATGATTTCGAATTATACACGGCCAACAGCCCGCTCTGCGCACAATCACCGTACTGGAAAATCAACGATGCCGTTCAGGATCCGAACAAGGATGCTGCCATCAATACCACCAGAGCATTTGAAGGGACCCAGTCGATCAAGGTTTCCGGCACTGCAGATATCATTTTTCCGGTATCTGAGTATTTGAGAGGGTCTTGCAATATCGAAATGAAACTGATGGTCGAAAAGAGCAGGAAAGCTTTTATACAGGCCAGCATGAGCAATAAAACCGCCATCAGCCTTTATTTCTATTCAGAAGGAGTGGTAGATGTTTATGCCGATGCCACTTTTATCCGGACACTTAGTTATAAAACCCGCGAGTGGCTCACTGTTACAGTAAGCTTTACTGAACCATCAGCCTATAAAGTGACTATCGACAACGTGGTTGCCGCGGAAGGAACCATAGTGAACACGGCATCATCAGGTCTCACTGCCATTCGTTTGGGTACACTTGACGGGCCCGGTTATCATGCTTCTGTTCCGGCTGTTTTCTATGTTGATAATTTTGCCGTCAAAACCGGGATGCTCCTCTCAGATGAAAATATCGCCCTCACCAATGAATTCCCTTGCAGCATCAGTATTCAGCAGGGGAATATCCACCTGACAAATATCGATCCGGCCATTCAACACCTCCGGGTATTTTCGGTGGACGGACGCCAGCTCTTTGATCAGCATTATTCAGATGAAAATCCGGGTGACCTTTTGATAAGGACCACCGGGAAGGATAATATGCTTGTAGTCGTTCTTTATGATAAAAAGGGACGGGTTTTTACCCGAAAAGTGGTTCGATGAAAAAAAGGTTGTTTCGTTTTCTGTTCGTAATTATTCTTACAGGGATACTTCTATTGGCAGGGCTGGTCCTGCTCATCAACTTTGGCGCTTTCGGTTCCTTGCCGGATAAAGCTGATCTGCAGAATTACAAGAATAAATCTGCTGCCCTGATACTTGCCGACGGCGGGGAACTGATTGGAAAAATCTTTGCCGAGAACCGGACCAACATTTTATACAATCAGGTGCCCGAGCACGTTATCAATGCTTTGGTGGCAACAGAAGATGCCCGTTTTTTCAGGCATGAGGGAATCGATTCCCGAAGCGTTCTGCGGGTGGTATTCAAAACCATAATCCTCAGTGACAAGGAATCCGGAGGAGGCAGCACGATCTCTCAGCAGCTTGCAAAAAATATGTACGGCAGGCAAAAACATGGATGGCTTACCATGCCCATCACAAAAATCAGGGAAGCACTGATCGCCCGCCAGTTGGAAAAGATTTATACGAAAGATGAAATACTGGTTCTGTACCTGAATACAGTTGCTTTCGGAGAGAATATATATGGAATAGAGGCCGCAGCCCGACGGTACTTTAATAAAACAGCCATGCAGCTCAATATTCCGGAGGCTGCTGTGCTCATCGGAATGCTTAAGGGCAATACTTTATACAATCCACACCGGAATCCTGAAAACTCATTGGCCAGAAGAAATGTGGTGCTGGCGCAAATGGAAAAATACAAATACCTGAAGCCCGGTCAGGCCGACTCACTGAGCAGACTGCCCCTGATCATCGACTATGCCAATCCTGAATCAGAAGGACCGGCTGCCTATTTTATTGTCAGGGTAAAGGCTGACGTAAAACGAATTTTAAAGGATCTCGCGCGGCCCGATGGCAGCGAATGGAATCTGGAAGAAGACGGCCTGATTGTTAAGACCACGATGAACCTGTGGTTGCAGAAACAGGTTTTGCAAGCATACAAAGAGCATCTGGGAGTGATGCAGAAAAGGCTCAGAAGCCAATATAACAATCCCGAAGGACTCAAAAGCCTGAAGGCGATCAACGACAGCCTTGACCTGGCAGATGTTGTCCTCCATGCCGGACTGATGGCGATGGATCCTTCCACCGGGGCGATAAAAGCCTGGGCGGGAGGCATCAATTATCAGACAAATCCTTATGATCAGATCATGGCCAGGAGGCAGCTGGCCTCCGCTTTTAAGCCCATATTATATACAGCCGCCATCGAAATGGGGATAAGTCCCTGCCATTACCTCGACAATAAGACCATTGAAATTCCGGGGTTCGAAGACTGGAGTCCGGGCAATTATGATAACTCCACCGGAGGATGGTATTCTCTGGCGGGCGCCCTGGCCAAATCAATGAATATACCCACGGTAAACCTATACCGGGAGGTTGGTTTCAGTGCACTTTCGGATATCTGGGAAAAAATGGGATTTTCCTTTGATATAGATGATAATCCGTCGCTGGCTCTCGGGACAGCTGAGGCCAGTGTGTATGAACTGGCTGTTGCCTATGCATCTCTCGCAAACGGTGGGTTTAAGGTCAATCCGATGA
>CAILAQ010000653.1 GCA_903832165.1 uncultured Bacteroidota bacterium
CCTATTTAAGAAAAGGGAAAGTTTACACTAAACCGAAGACCAAGGGCGACAAAATCGCCAACCGGAAAAGGAAATAATATCGGGTTAGGATTTATTTGAGGTTATGCTTTTTGTAGATTTTACCCCTGGGCAGGACTCTTTTCAGAATTACTGAGGATGCCAGGTATTCGAAGGTTATCCTATAATTACCCATTCTTATCCGATACAAATCCTCTACCCCTTGGAGCTTTTTACAATCGGTTAAATCGTAGAGGGTTCTAGCAGCTTGAATTTCTTCAATGACTGATAGAATCATCCTTTTTGTTTGACCTGGTAATATTTCTACGTCCTTAACAAACGCTTTCGAGATTTCAAGATTCATTCGGAGAGAAATTTAAGGAAGTTCTCTTTCTCTGTTGGATCCAGAAGATCGTTGGTTCCTGGCACTTTAGAGAGAGCAATTAAGGTTTCATCCTCCTCAGCAATTTCTTCCAGTACATTCTCAATGTAGGATTTAAGATTATACCCTTCATTCACAGCAATAATCCTCAAGCGCTTCTCTGTTTCAGGGCGCAATTCTATTATCTTTTTTTTCCTGGATATTCCTGCCTGGGTTTTCATTACTATTTCAATTTAATTAAGGCAATAAATATATACCATATATATTATATATACGTTAATAATTTAAAATATTTCTTCTTTTGTCATTATTATTGCAAGATGGAAGATGCGGACCTCTTGCGAAAGCTGAAAGCAGGTGACCATAGCGCTTTCAGCGAATTACTGAGCCTCCATTCAGGCAGGGTGATAAATACCTGCTATCGCTTTCTTCTTAATCGTCAGGATGCCGAAGACCTATCACAGGAGGTGTTTCTCGAGGTTCATCAATCAATCCACACTTTTCGCGGCAATTCAAAATTATCCACCTGGATTTATCGCATCGCTGTGACCAAGAGCCTGGATGAACTTAAAAAGCGTAAACGCAAGAAGCGTATCACATCCGTTGGGAAAATGCTTCAGCTTGATCAGGTGGCCGGGTGGATTAGCGGTGGTACCATGCCGGATAAGGCGATTCTGGAAAATGAGCAAATGGAGGAAATCTCGAAGGCACTGAATACCTTGCCCGACAACCAGCGTATAGCCTTTACCCTAAGCAAGATCGACGGATATTCCAATGATGAAATTGCGGAAATAATGAAGTCCAGCAAAGTGGCTGTGGAATCGCTCGTATCCCGTGCCAGAAAAAAATTAAATAATCGTCTAAGAATTATATAGACCATGAAAAAGGCAGATTTAGATAACAATGCACAGAGATCTCTGAGAGAATTTGAATCTCTTGAAGATATTCAGCCATCATCCGAGTGGACAAGTTCCATGATGAACAGGATCGCCCATTCAGAAAGGCCATCAAAACAAGGATTTAATGCATCCGGCGTTGCCTTGGTCCTGATATTTTTTATTCTTGCCAATATCGGAGTTATCCTAACCCTGATCAGCGACGGCACCCGGCAATCTTCTGCCCGGACCAGCGATCTGCGTGCCATTTCCAGGGAATTCCTGATCAATCCAACTTCAATCAGCCAATAGCCATGGATATTTTTACCCAGAAGAAAATACTGGTCCGTATTGTAATCATACTTGCTTTGCTCAACCTGGTTTCGATTGGCGTTTTTTTGTGGAAGGCGGTAACGCCTCCTCCCCGACCGGCTGCTGAGACTGAGGCAACTGCTCAGCCACGCGATGTATCAGCAATACTGGAAAAAGAACTGCACCTATCCGGCGAACAGGTTGATCAGATAAAAAATCTTCGTGCTGACTTTTCAGAAAAAGAGAAGAATCTGGTTGAAGCCATCAGGAGAGAGAGAGACTCCATGAACCAGGAGATGTTCAATAAATCAACCCGGGAAGAAGTAATCCGTTCCATAGCCAGAGAAATTGCCGAAAATGAATATAAAATGGAAATGCTCCGATATGATCAGGCCTCTCAGCTAAAATCGATCTGCACACCGGAACAGGTTATGCAATTTGAGAAACTGGTTAGAGACATGCGTGATTTCTTCAAACCAGACAACAAACCCGGTCGTCAACCCAGAAAAGGCCCACCGCGGAAGAAAGACGAGTAACGAGTCAATGATGCCAAATTATATGTCAAAGTCTTCAGTCTTCAGTTTTCTGCCTTCTGTCTCTTTGTTTTCGGTCTTTCTGCAAAAGCCCAGACTTATAACGAAATATTAGGCCGTCCAACTGATACAGGAATAACTATCAGCATACTCGCCGTCCAGCGAACCGAGGTAAATTGGGAATATGGAATTGTCTCCGGCACCTATCCCGGTATCACCACTCATCAAACTATTGAACAAGGGGTCCCGCTCGAAGCCGACTTCACCGGGTTAAATCCGGATAGATTTTACAGTGGCAATAGCGAAGTTGAGCCCTACGGAATGGGTACCCCTGAAAACTATTATGCCTTCACCTGGGGTGATGCTTTGTTTGTTGTGATCGATGTTTACCGATATCAGTCTGCAACATCTGCCAAACCGGGAAAATGGGACTGGACACTGGGCTACACACAATATAAATGGCTCAGGAATGCGCTTGAAACAAGCAATGCGAAATATAAATTCGTTTTTGGCCATCATACTCTGGGGCAGGGCAGAGGAGGAATCAATACGGCCAGGTTTTACGAATGGGGCGGATACGAGGCCGATGGGGTAACCTGGGGATTCGATGAGAACCGGCCAGGCTGGGGCAAGCCCATTCATCAGTTGTTCGTGGATAATGGAGTGAATATATTTTTTTCAGGGCCACGATCACCTTTTTGCGCATGAAGTTTTAGACGGTGTCGTTTATCAGGAGGTTCCTATGCCGAGCGATGCAACTTATCAGATTGGAATGCTGGCCAACGCAAGCGCCTACGTTTCTGATACCATCGGAGGGACAGGCCATTTAAAAGTCACGGTTTCTCCGGCAGATGTTACAGTCGACTTTGTAAGGGCTTTTCTGCCAGCCGATACTCTTACCGGCGTCCATCGCAATGGAGAGGTTGCATTCCGGTATACTGTGAATAAGGGCACCTCCGGGATATCTGCTTCGCCCATAGAAACAGTTTCAGTTCAGGTATACCCAAATCCTGCCCGCGATAGAGTATTCATCGGGCTGAAGGATTCCACGGAAAAAATTCATCATCAGCCGGTAATGAAAAAAAATCTGATATTGATTCTGGTGGCATGCCACTTGCCGGCATTTATTTACGGTCAAAAGTTCACCGAAATTCTGGGCCGGCCAACAGGGAACTCTGTTACCATGAGCATATTGTTCGAGGCTTCGGTTAAGGTTTACCGGGGATACGGGACCTCTCCGGGTAATTACTCCTTGTCTACCGGCTATTTCAATGCCAACAAAGAGGTTCCTTTTGAAGGAATCTTTCCCGGCCTGATTCCGGATATGAAATACCATTACCGTACCCGGTTCAGGGCAGCGGGAACAACCGGACCTTTCCTTGCCGGACCTGGGCGGCACTTTTTTTTCGGAGAAGCAACCGGGTGTTAATCAGGCTATCATAACCGAACGGCATGTGTTATATCGCCCCTATTTCGGCAGCGTATGCCATTCCGTCCCGCTATTTCTGGTGTTGGGAAACCATGAAGGAGAATGGGGCGATGCACTTATTGTTGTTTTGGATCCATACTGGCATACCATGGCAAAACCCGACTGGGGCTGGACTTTAGGGGAATATCAATATAAATGGTTCAAAAACACATTATCTGCCAGCAAGGCGAAACGCAAGTTCGTATTCTGTCATAACCTGGTCGGGGGCAGCGGCACGGATGCCCGTGGAGGTGCCGAATTTGCCCACCGTTACGCCCGACAGCACCAGAGTTCAATATGTAAAGACTTATCTTTCCACTGAAGAAAATGCGTCGCGAAAAAACAGGGAAATTGCCGATTCCTAAATCGTTAAATCCATTGCTACCTCAGCCGACCAAGGCAATAGAATTCCCACCGGTACCCTCAAGATGATCTGCCTACCTTAGTTCCTGTCACCCGTCACCCGTCACCTGTCACCTGTATTCCTCTCGCCCAATGTGGATACCGCGTAAAGTGGTATGGTTTTTATAGTTAGGTATTTGCCGAAATTTTCCAAGGAGATTCTTACGCCTTCTTCTATTTTTTTCTCTTTCAGAAATACCTGAAGGCTTTGCATGGAACCTCTCCTTCCAGATTTTACCTCAATCGGGATAATCTTATCTGCTTTTTGGATCACATAATCAACCTCTGCATTCCCGCTGGCAGTCTCCCGATGCCAGTAGTACAGGGAATCGCGTCGGTTGGGCGATGACAATTTCATCAGTTCAAGGCCAACTGACAGTTCAGCTATAGCCCCTTTATTAATCACTTCAAAGCTCTCGCCAATCATTAGCTCTCCAATATTCAGGCCTAAAAGCCGTTGAAAAATCCCGGTGTCGAAAATGAGCATTTTTCTTTTTTTTACGTCAACTTCTGCTCCCAGTGGAATACCGTTGGCCGAGGTATGCGTTACCGGAATCACCAATCCTGCCATGATCAGTATGTCCACTGCCGCTTTGATCTGCTTTGGCTCACTGGCTTGCGCTGCCTTCACGAATACGAACTTCCCGCCCGTTTGCCTGATCACTGCATCGAATGCCTCCCTGATTCTTTGTGCCGGAACCAATTTTTTATATTTCGCGAAGTCATCCTGAAAAGAAATCACCAGATCGTCAATGATTCCCATGCACTCAAGCATATCTCCACTTTCAACATATTTTGCCACAACTTCAGGCATTCCCCCGATTGCCAGATACCGCTTATACCAGGTAATAATTCTCTTATGTATCAATTCCGGTATGGGACGCGTATCCGTTGCAATAATAATTGTTTTAGCCAGTGCCTCCTGGTTGCATGCTGATAAAAACTCCTGGAAAGAAAACGGATAAATAAACAAGGACCGGACTCGCCCTACTCCAAAGGATGGTAGTTCCTGCAAAGCAAATTCCAACAGCGAACCCGCCGCTATGATATGCAGATCCGGCATCTTTTCATAAAAGTACCTTAACGATGAAATGGCATTCAAACAGGCCTGTATTTCATCAAAGAACAAAAGCGTTTTTCCTTCAATTACAGGCACCTCATAAAGCAATGACAATTGCTCACAAATTTCGGCAGGGTTAATATTAGTATTAAAAAGAGCATGCAGATCGCCCTGAGATACAAAGTCGATCTCAATAAAATACTCAAATGTTTTCGCAAGATGGCGCACTGCAAAAGATTTGCCTACCTGCCGGGCTCCACGCAACAGAAGAGGTTTTCTCCTCGCCTGCCCCTTCCAGCTAAGCAAAGTATCGTCGACATCCCTTGAAATATATAGATCTGCGTTTTTCACACTCTTAAATATTATTTTTTTGCGTTTTTCACAACCATTGAATGATAATATTTTGCATTTATCACAGGCAAAGATAAAACTTCTTCTTTAAAAAGGTGTCTCCCGATGCCATCATTGACGCAAAACGCCTTTCCATAGATGAAATATCCCCGGTCATTGATTTTAATATCACCTTTCCTTATTTATTTTGATATTTGAACTGTTAACCGGATAACTCATCACTAAATGAAGAAATTCTTTATACTGCTCCTGGCTTCCCTGGTTTTATCAGGAGTGTCTGCATCTCTGAATGCCCAAAACGATGAATCTTCGCTGAGGACTTCTGCGAATATCGGGATAAAACTCGCTAAAGGCCTGGGGCTCGAAATCTCCCCAGAATACCGTTTCGATCCGGCAAGCAAATCAAGTGAGTATCTGATCGAGGCCGGGTTAAACTACAAGATTTTATCCTGGCTGAGCGTTGGCGGATACTACCGGCTCGACGGCGCAAAAGTAACAGACAGCGAAAGTGAAACCGGATCGTCATTTCAAACATCAAACCGCTTTGCTTTCGACGCCACTGCTAAAGTCAGCGTAAAAAGATTTACCCCGAAATTCAGGGTTCAGTATTGCAATTTCACCGACTTCGATAAAACCACTGACGATAAAACTCATTACATGCGGTACAAGATTGCACTGGACTATAATATCAAAGGCTTTAAACTTACTCCGTTTGCGTCAGTTGAATTTTACCAGAAACTGAAAACAGGACTGTTTAGCCAGTCGCGGTACACCTTTGGCGGGGAATATGAATTAAACAAAAAAAATGCGATAGTTTTAAGCTATTCAATATCTGATAAATACAAAACACTGGACAGCTATCACATTTTTGAGCTTTCCTACAAAATCAAATTTTAACCTCATCCCGGATGAAGCTGTATCTCAAACTGGCCATACTTATCATCCTCACCAATACTAACGGCTGCGAAAAGCCGGCAAGGGAGATAAACATTGAAACACCCGACTGGTCTGAGGCTACCCATGGGATTTCCGCGGAACCTGATTATGCGACCGTATTTCCGCAGGATAAAGTTCAGCGGCTGGATATCGTCATCGGCAGCACCAACTGGGCTGCCATACAAAAAGACCTTGCCGGCATGCCAGGTGGCGGTCCGGGACAGACTCTTGATGGTACTTTTGATCCGATCTGGGTTGACTGCGATTTCCATTTCAACGGAAAACAATGGTATAAGGTGGGGATCAGAGTAAAGGGCAACTCGAGCCTCAGAACTACTTACCAGCAGGGCCTTAAGAAATTCTCTTTCAAGCTGGATTTCGATCAGTTGGAGGGTACCTATCCGGCTATTCAGGATCAGCGTTTCTATGGATTTAAGCAATTAAACCTGAACAATAATTTCGATGATAAATCGCTGATGCGGGAAAAGGTTGCCGGCGATCTCTTCCGTGAATTTGGTATTCCGGCAGCAAAATCCTCCTTTTACGAAGTCTATATTGATATCGGAAACGGATCGCAATACTTCGGATTGTACACCCTGGTTGAAGAGGTGGATGATACGGTTCTGAAAACCCAATTTACCGATGGTACCGGTAACCTCTACAAACCCGAAGGAACAGCAGCTAGTTTCGCCGCAGGGTCCTGGGACACGACTGATTTTTACAAGAAAACCAATACCGCTGCAGGCAACTACAAAGATATCCGCGCCTTGTATGATGCCATCAATAACAGCTTGCGTACTTCAGATCCTGCTGCCTGGAGAACTTTACTGGAATCATCAATCAATATGGACCAATATCTTAAATGGCTCGCCGCCAACACGGTCATGCAGGACTGGGATACTTACGGACGGATGACCCATAATTACTATTTGTATAACGACCCAACTCAGGCAAAACTCGTATGGATTCCATGGGACAACAACGAATCGCTCCAGGAGGGCAAAATGGGCGGAGCAATCAATCTCGACCTCAGCGGGGTCAACAGCCAGTGGCCCCTCATAAAATACATCGCTTCAGATGAGAAATACTACGCTGAATATAAGCAGTATGCAAAAGATTTTGCC
>CAILAQ010000654.1 GCA_903832165.1 uncultured Bacteroidota bacterium
CCCCTGCCAGGGCCTTGAGAGCGGTCCACATCAATGCTGACCTGGCCCATGAGGCCTCCGGGATTAACGCCGTTCCAACCGTTTGGATTTCCATCGATATAAACATATGCCGGTTTATTCCAGCTGACCACCGAGTCGCGGTATCGGGCATTAACTGATTTTGCTACGACAAGGCTGTCATTCTTGCCGGATGCACCGCCGATATATAATTCACCTGCGTTTCCAATGGCCATTGTTCCCCAGTAAGGGCTGCCATCGATGACATAACAATTTTCATAGGTACTGTTGCCATCAGTGGAGCGGGTAGAGAAACCGGGGGCGCAGGTGCTGAAGAAATAGGACCAGTCGGCATAGATGTTCCCGCTGCTGGTTTCGGCAGAACGGTCGATCACCATCCACTGCTTGTCTCCGCCATGTGCTTCGGTTCCGCCTATCCAGTCTGCACCACCGTTGCTGCTTTGATAAACTTTGCAGAAGTAGTCGGGTGAATTCGTCAGGCTGTTGTAATAAAAATTTCCTTGTGCATCGTAATCCAGAACAGGATCTGAACGGAAAATTCCAGGATTGATCACTCCGGGAAAAGTCCAGTTTACGCCGCCATTAGTGGTGTAACCCCATCCTGCCTGCCTGAAATTGCTGGTTACATTATCGAATTGTCTCCAGCCAATAGCCATCTTGTTCGGATCAAGCGGATTCACCGCAATGGAGGGTTCGTTTGCGGCATCGCCAACGATATTTTGGCCGAGAGCATTCACATTAACCTGATAGGTGGATATGCTGCTTTTCGTTGAGCCCGATTTCATCCTGGATTGAAAACGGTAGCCCGGGGAGGTCCGTTTGTTATTAAAAGCGTTGGGAAGATAAGGATCTTCCTGTGCTTCATGATGCATCGCCTTAATCTCTTCGGCAGAGGTTCGTTTATCCTGACCCTGCACAGGATTACTCAGCAGTGTTGCCGCTGAAAGGAGCAAAAGATATACCGTTATGTTTTTCATTTCTTTCCTTTTGATAAAAAGATAAAGATTCACATTATCCCTTTACAATCCAAAAAAAATCATCAGGAGTGTGATCAGAGCAATTTTTTGGCTTTTAATATTAACAAATGCCGTAAATTTGTGTTATACGTCAAAAAGTTTAACCATGAAAATGAAAAAACTACTGACAGCGCTGGCAATAGTGTCAGTTGTAATCCTTAGCGGATGTAAAAAAGATGATTTTGTTGGTAAGGTTGGAGTTTGCCCGGTCGTACTGTCCACAGTCCTTACAAACGGGGCAACTGAGGTTCCGGTAAAATCGATAATTACAGTAACTTTTAATACAAACATGAACCCTGCAACCATCACGCAGAGTTCCTTTTCCATACAAGGGCCATCGAAAGTTCAGGGGAGTATCCTCTATGATGGCACCGGCCCGACCTTAACATTTATCCCGGACAAACCACTTTTGTACAGCACAACTTATACGGGTAGAGTGGCTGCTTCCGTTAAAGACTTTACAGGCAATGCCCTGCAAAAGGATTATGTCTGGAGTTTTACCACCTTGGATCAGTACACTCTGACCGTAACTTCAAATCCCTTAACCGGAGGAATAACAACCGGAGGCGGTGCTTACGATTCCGGCTCCACAGTAACTGCAGGAGCAACAGCGAATTCGGGATATGCATTCTCGGGCTGGACCGAAGGGGGAGTGGTGGTTTCCACGGATGCCGGTTATGTTTTCAAGTTAACCGGTAACCGGACACTGGTGGCCAACTTCACTGAGAACATCAAGGTTTATAATATTGCGCTTTCATCGAATCCCCTGGTCGGAGGAGCTACCACCGGCGGCGGTTCCTATAATGCAGGCACTGCGGTAACTGTTGGAGCGACGGCAAATTCCGGGTATACGTTTACCAGCTGGACCGAAGGAGGAGCGGTGGTTTCCACCAATTCCGCTTACAGCTTTACCATCAGCGGGGACCGAACCCTGGTAGCGAACTTCACGATCAATGTATTTACAATTGACCTGTTCTCGAATCCGCTGGCCGGCGGATCAACAACCGGGGGCGGAATATTCAATTATGGCAGTTCAGTGACAATCGGAGCAACAGCGAATGCCGGTTACTCTTTTGTGAACTGGACCGAGGGAACAACAATCATTTCCACTAATCCCGGTTACACCTTTACCGTGACAGGTCATCGGAACCTGGTGGCAAATTTCACTGAAAATATCAAGGTTTATAATATTACACTTTCATCGAATCCAACCAATGGGGGAACAACCGCCGGTGGCGGATCATTCAATGATGGAGCTTCAGTAACGGTTGTTGCAACTGCTAACGCCGGATATACTTTTGCCAGTTGGACCGAAGGAACAGCAATTGTTTCCAATAATCCCGGGTACACCTTTATCATCGGCGGAAACCGGAATCTCGTGGCAAATTTCACTGAAAATATCAAGGTCTATAGTGTTGGGGTTTCATCGAATCCTCAGGCCGGAGGAACAACCACCGGCGGAGGGTCCTATAATGAGGGCACTATCATAACCGTTCGGGCAACAACAAATTCCGGATATACTTTTGCCAACTGGACTGAAGGAACAATCATTGTTTCCACCAACCCCGGTTATTCTTTTACTGTCACAGGCCATCGGAATCTGGTGGCGAATTTCACCGAAAATATCAAGGTTCATAATGTTGCGCTTTCATCGGACCCCCCGGCCGGAGGTACAACCACCGGCGGAGGATCCTATAATTATGGTTCCTCAGTATCCATTCAGGCAACCGCCAGTCCGGGATATTATTTTTCGGCATGGACGGATGGTCCAGACGTTATATCCACGGAGGCCTCCTATACCTTCACCATCACAGGAGACCGTAACCTGGTTGCTAATTTCAGGGAAACCATTGTTGTAAACACACTTACCCTTTCGGCCAATCCTCTTGCCGGAGGAGTAGTCACAGGAGGCGGATCGTTCAATTCAGGCACTATAGTGACGGTCAGGGCCTTTGCCAATGGGGGATATAATTTTACGAACTGGATGGATGGAGGAGCAATCATATCCACGGATGCCACCTATGCCTTTACACTCAGCAGTAACCGGAATCTGGTAGCGAATTTCACCAAAGGCACTGAGATAAATTGCATTCAGCTATTGGCATTTCCGCTGGACGGGGGTACAACTTCCGGTGGCGGTACCTATACCCCCGGAACATCAGTAACGATTGTTGCCACGATAAACCCCGGCTATACGTTTCTGTCATGGACTGAGAACGGACGGGTTGTATCCTTTACAGAAAGATATACGTTCATCATGGCTCAGACCCGCTATCTGGTGGCGAATTTCATAAAAGGACCTGGTGCTCCGGCAGCAAAGAAAGTTAGTACCCGAAATCAGTAAAAAAAATCGAAATGATCTATAAAATAAATTCAGGAAGGGTATCAAGAATGACAGGGTCCCTTTATATCCGGATGAGTAAAGGCCTTCTTTTTTGTGCCTTTATTCTGACAGGAATGCTGGCGCCGGTTCAGAGTCAGGATACCATCAGATATTCAAATCCTTCCTGGTGGTTCGGTGCGGCTGCAGGTGCTAACCTTAACTTTTACCGGGGCTCCACGCAGGAGCTGAATTCCGCTTTTATGGTTCCTGAGGTTTTTCACAATGGATTCGGGGCAGGATTATTTGCGGCTCCACTGGTGGAGTTTCATCGCCCGGGAACTATGCTGGGCTTTATGCTTCAGGCAGGATACGACAGCCGCAAAGGTAAATTCGATCAGATCATTACTCCCTGCAACTGCCCGGCAGACTTAACTACGGATCTCAATTATGTAACAGTTGAACCAAGCCTGAGATTTGCCCCGTTTAAATCAGGTTTTTATTTATTTGCGGGTCCGAGGGTGGCGTTTAACCTGTCAAAATCATTTACTTACTCATTGAAACCCAACCCTGATATCCCGGAACAACTGGCCGAACCGGATTTAAAGAGTGATTTCAGCAACATTAACAGTCTGCTGCTTTCCATGCAGGTTGGGGCCGGAATTGATATTCCACTCTCTTCCGAGTTGAAAAAAACAAAATGGATGCTCTCGCCCTTTGTATCCTACCATCCCTATTTTGGACAGGATCCGCGTTCCATTGAAACCTGGAACATCACGACCGTAAGGGTTGGGATTGCACTGAAGCTTGGTCGGGGTAAAGCAATTCCGAAACCGCCGAAGGCAGAAGAACCTTTATTTGTAAAGATTAATGCTATTGAACCGGAAGTAAAATTTTCACTTGATGCACCAAAGAATGTTCCGGCTACTCATAATGTTCAGGAGATATTTCCTTTGCGCAACTATATTTTTTTCCAGAAGGGTTCTGTCAGGATACCTGACCGCTATGTGCTGTTGAATAGAGATCAGGTTAAAGATTTTAAAGAAGACCAGCTTCAGGATCTCGAACCGAAAAAAATCCCCGGACGTTCTCAAAGGCAAATGATTGTATACCACAATGTGATCAATATCCTTGGTAACCGTATTTCGAAGAATCCGGCAGCTACGGTTAAGCTGGTAGGATCCTCGGCATTGGGCCCTCAGGATGGATTGAAAATGGCGGAATCGGTGAAGGCATATCTGGTGGATATATTCAGTATTGATCCTGCGAGAATAGCTGTGGAAGGCCTTCTGAAACCCAGGATTCCATCTGAGAAGCCCGGAGGAATCAGGGAGCTCGAATTGCTTCGTGAAGGAGACCAGAGAGTTTCGATTGAATCAGGTTCACTGGATATACTCACGGAGTTCCAGACCGGGCTCGACGGGCCATTGCGTCCGGTGGATATTTTTGCCACGCAGGAGACGCCGGTCCATGGTAATGTGAATTTCAAAGCGGAAGGAGCAAAAGCAGCTTTCACTTCCTGGTCGCTCGAAATTGCCGACCAGAGCGGACAGGTAAAAAAATTCGGCCCTTACACGGAGGAGCAGGTTGCCGTACCGGCAAAATCGATATTAAGCGCCCTGGCGGAGGCTGATTTCAAGGTGAACATGATTGGTCAGACAAAAGGTGGGAAAGTCATTAAACAGGAGGCCGGACTGCATCTCGACAGGCGTATCCTGCCCGTTCCTGATGAATTGACGAGGTTCAGTATTATTTATGAATTCGACAATGCAGAAGCCATCAATGTTTACGAGCAGTACCTGAATGATATCATTGTGCCGAAGATCCCGAAAAACGGTAAAGTTATTGTCAGTGGCTATACCGATATCATTGGAGAGGAAGCCCATAATCTTCAATTATCGATTAACAGGGCTAATGATGTTAAAAACATTCTTGAAAACGGCTTGCGGAAAGCAGGAAGAAGCGATGTTACCTTCGAGGTGTATGGATATGGCGAAGATCCTGCCAGGGCACCTTTTGGGAATAAATTACCCGAAGAGCGATTTTACAACCGGACAGTGATTATTGATCTTATACCAAACAGATAGGCTGTTTCTTTAGTCTGAAAAAAATGAAGGTTGCCCGGCGAAAGTCAGGCAACCTTTTTATTTGTCACGGAAAATATTATTAATCTTTTTTTATCTTTAGGTATTGAGAACTGAATTTTCGGACCTGTAACCTTATCGATTCTAAAAATGGAGCCAATAATAAGTACGCCATATTATCTCTATGAAGAAAAAATAATTCTTGAGCAGATAAATAAAATAGCAAATGCGAAAATATTAAAGAAAAATATTCATTTTTCTTTAATGTCGAATAATAATATATGCTTATTAAATATACTGAAGGAAAGCGGATTAGGAGTTTTTACATCATCCGTGCAGGAATTAGCGATTGCGAAGAAAGCCGGATTTGATAATAAAAAAATCATTTTTTGTTCATCTAATTTAAAAATAGATGAAATTAAAGAAGTAATAAATGTAAATCCTGTTATTATTGCTGATTCATTTAATCAATTAAATAAATATCTTGAAAACGGGTCATTGAAAGAGATTGGAATCAGGATTTCCTTTGAGCCGGAATTCTACCGGAAAAATAACTTCCTGGAAATCCAGCGGCAGGGGATCGAAGTAGATCAGCTTGGACAGGCTATCGAATTATGTGAACGGCATGGGGTGAAAATTGTCGGTATTCATTCCTATTTTGGCACAAATAATTCCAATGAAGAATTCTTTAAAACAGGCTTGTCAAAACTCATAGATGTTTCCACGCAGTTCAAGGATCTCGAATTTATTGATGGCAGCGGAGGATTCGGACTGGATTACAGCAATGAGAAATTTAATTTCAACCTCAATGAACTGGTGCGGAGCTTTAATGATGTGCTCTCCGGGTATCCTCAGCTTTCCGGTTCAATAGAATTAAAAATTGAACCCGGAAGGTTTATTATGGGACCTGCAGGGAAATTAATCTGCACGGTGACGGAAGTCTATGAGAAGCAGGGAAGGATATTCATTGGTGTCGACACCAATCTTTCGCAATTCCCAAGGCCCTATATATACGGGGAGTATCACAGGATAGAAGTGTATAAGAGGATAAAGAAGGACAAACTTAAACGGCCACATACCTTTATTGTGGGCAACTCTATAAAATCAGATGATTTCTTTGCTATTAATATTGATTTTCCGAAGGTGGAGGAAGGAGATCAGCTTTGCTTTAATTATGCAGGTGCTTATTGCTATTCTTTGAGTTCCAATTTTTGCGGGCAATTGCGGCCTGCGGAGTATCTGCTGAGCGAAAACAATGAATATTCAGAAATCAGAACCCCGGAATCTTTCAGTACTCTGATTAAAACCCAGAATCCGCGTTCACCTGGTCAATGATATACGGTGTGGTGAAATAGAATGCTGAACCTTTCCTGGATTCACTTTTAACCCATATTGACCCACCGAGCATTTCAGCATAGGCCTTGCTGATTGCTAAGCCCAAACCGGCACCTTCGTATTTGCGGTTAAGCGACTCGTTTCCTTGCCTGAGCCTTTCGAAAATCATTTGCTGTTGCCCCGGGCTGATGCCCATTCCGGTATCTTTCACAAAAAATTCCAGCAGAGATGGATAACTATCCGTCTCAACGATGTTATATCCAATTTCGATGGAGCCCTTATGAGTGAATTTAATGGCGCTTTTATGCTTCATTCTGATTTCGCATTCGTAAAAGTCGGATTCGCCGTTGAAGTGCTTATTTAATAACTCGGTGGATGCGCTGAAATCATCGGGGTGGGAAAATTTCTTCCATGTTTTGATGCTCACCGGCGACAGATCTTCTAGCGTGTACCCGATTATTTCCGCCCACCGTTCGTTGTAGATGGTTTCCCCGGTTTGAACATTCCATTCCCAGGTTCCGACATAAGTCCCATTCAGTATATCATAAAGCCTTCGCCTTTCATTTGCCAGAGCCTCCTCTGCCTGTTTACGTTCGGTTATATCTGCATTAAAACCATACCATGTTACACTGCCATCTGCCAATTTTTCGGGTGACGATTTGGAATATATCCATTGGATTTCCTTTCCGGGAGAATCACACGGCTAATTGGTGTAAAATCCTCAAGTACATCTTCAGGTGAGCAGCCGAAAATATTTCTGAACTGGATGTCCTTTTCACGAATCTTCTCTTCCGTCTGTTTGCTTTTGGTGAGGTTCCGTTGGAAACATTGGATTAAAGACTCGCCGCCATGAGAAATAAGGTTCGCTGAAACTTCGAGTGGTAAGATATGACCATTCTAGCGGTTTCAGGGGTGTCCAGATCCTTTAAACTCATTCCCGACATCTCTTCGACGGAGTATCCGTGCATCCGGGCAAAAGACTCATTAACCTCCACCAGCTTGCCTTGGGTGGTCATAAAGAAAATCCCTTCCCCGGCCATAAAAAAAAGAGACATATACCGATTTTCGCTTTCCTTTAAAGCGGCTTTTACCTGTTCCAATTCGGTAATTCTGCTACCGGAAAGTTCGTTAGCTTCCATGGCCATGTCTGACTAAAGGATATGCACTAAAATTATTATGAGCTTTCTTCTTGATTCGGATTCAAAATTAGCAAGTGTATTCAATTAGCATTGGAAAAGGAGTATTATTCAGAAGCTGTCTGTAATATCGATTTAAGGATGTCAGCTCTTCTTTAATCGTTTGCGATAAAACAGGGAGCCTGATCCGATGATCAGCAAAACACCTGCAAAAACGGAGTAGAGTGATTTATTTGCGCCCGGAGTGGGGCAGGTATAAGTAAACACGGCCTTCCCGAATGAATCTGATTCCACTTTGATATCTTTCGATCCTTTGGGAAAAATGATTTTACTGGTTTCCTGCATTAGCATTCCGCCCTGGTCATAGGTGGAAGACATCATATAAACACCTTCGGAAACCTGGGTGACATCCGGATTTCTGGAGTCCATTTCGATGATGCGCCTGTCTTTGTTTTTGAATTTTGCCACGCCGAGAGCCTTGAATTTCAGGGTGTAAATTCTTTCCATTGATTCTTCCGAGTAGTTGAAGTCGGTAAGGAAATAGGTGGGCAGCGACCGTTCCATCTGTCTTTTAAGAATAGCCACATTATTGCCGATTTTCTGTTTGAAAATATCCCATTGGGCGGCATTGAGCTTTGTGCTCACCTCCATATTGCTGTTTCCATATCCATCGAGTCGGAAAATGATATTAACCTTTAAGGGATTGATTGCCTGCTGTGCCGTGATCGTCAGAAACGGCAAGCTCAATATAATCAGTATGATATATTTTTTCATTTGTATGGATTTTAATTAATGGTGGCGAGTATGCTGGCCAGAATCGACTGATAGTCATTGTAATACTGAGAAACTGATCCGGCAACAACAGCGGACACTCCATTTGAACCGGCCCGCAGGTAAGCTGTCCACCTGGTTGAACCTACCAGGGTGGTGGAAGTTCCGCTGACTATCTGGTACTCATTTGACTGGCCGCCAAACTGGTACTGAAGTTTAATCCCGGCAGAGCTGTAAGAATCGTGAAGAAATTGCATAGCTGATTGTGCATCAGCAGCTCCGGCGATTTCATAAATCTCCACATTGGCCATACGGTTTGGCGAATGAACCAGGCTGACCATAGCCGAAAAGAGCGGATTCGGCTTATTAACGAGTTTCCAGTCGGCTGGATAAGAGAATGATACGCTGCCCTTATATTTCATGTCCAGGCCATTCTCTTGTCCGATGCGAACGTTACCATTTCCATTACCATTTCCATTACCATTTCCATTACCGTTTCCATTGCCAGCTCCGTTCCCGTTGTTATTATTGCGGGCTACATCATTTCTTGGGGGATTTACCACTTGTCCTCCTCCTCCTCCCTGATTAAAGGTTCTGGCAATCTCATCGACCTTTAGTCGCAGGATCGCGTCGTCCTTTAATTCCATGGGCAAAACACCCTGTGACTGAAGTTCGCCGATATTATGAAGTTTAAATTTCGGATCACCGTTATTAAATGCTTGCAGAAACTCCTTAAGCTCTTTGTCGCCCTCTGTTAATGCCTCCTGAGCCGATTTTCTGCCGCCCAGTCCTTCCCCCAGGATATCTGTGGCTTCAATGGCATAATACATTCCGTTAAGCAGGAAGCCCGGATAAGCGTGTCCCGGAATAAGAAAGATTATAGGAGTCAGACCTTCGCAGGCCAGCACGCTGGCGTACAACAGTGACAGCTCAATGCAGAGCCCTGTATTGCCGGTGACAACCTCCCTCGGTAACCGAAGGTGCTGAACAAGTGACTTCACATCGTCGAACCCTCCCGGAACACCTTTGGTTCCGCTGTATACCATATGGGCATCAAATGTGGCCTGGTAGATTCCCATCAGGAATCGAATTGCCTCATCAGGTTTTTTCGTAACGGAAGCTTCCTCTCCCTTGAGCACTTTCTCCTGGATTTGCTGAGTGTAATACTTGATGATCGGATCTTCAGGAGTCACAAAACAGGCAAAGAGTTCGCTGTTATCAAACATGTCCCCGTAACCACTGATCTCCTGCGAGGGAATTGATGTATAAAGGATATCGTTCCTCCCTTTCATCTCGAAAGAGAACTGTTCCTCGCGGTTTACCGTTGCGGAAACAAGTCTGATATCGGCCTTTTCCAGGGAGGAGGTGGTTTTTTCTGCAACTCTGTCCTCAAAAGTGGGATAGCAGCATATGGCTGCAGACTGGCCCGGATCGAGACGCTTGATTACCTGAATTTCAGTCCATTCAATGTACCGGGGAATTCGATAGGAAACCTTGAGGTCATAGACGGTCTTTTTTCCTTCGTTGGTAACCAGCATCTTAAAAAGGTAGTACTTGCCTTTCAGGGTGTTGGGATTTGCATAAACCTTGTAGGCACCAGGCATAATTGCCTTGGCATTCTGAATTTCCAGCTTTATTGCGTCACTCTGGTTTCCGGGGAGAATTGCCAATATTATCAGCGCTAATCCTACGATCAACAAAGCCAGCGGAATGAGCACTTTTTTCATTGCGA
>CAILAQ010000655.1 GCA_903832165.1 uncultured Bacteroidota bacterium
CAGCATTCAACATCAATTCAACTCTGCTATCTTGGCTTATGCGTTCGAACAAGGCAAGGAGTTGACCTCTGATTTTAAACCGCAAAATGTAGGATTTGGTCTGACTTATGCCCTCCCTGTAGTAACTACACTACTCCGAGCAAGACCGGGTGATCTAGTATTGATTGAAAATCCCGAGTCTCATTTGCATCCAGCTGGGCAATCTGCACTTGGACGCATGTGTGCTTTAGTTGCTGCAAATGGTGTGCAATTGATACTTGAAACCCACTCGGATCATTTCCTGAACGGAATCCGTGTGGCCATTAAATTAAAATTAATTTCATATGAACAGGTTCGAATATTTTTCCTAGAGAGATCAAAAGAAAATTCCTCTCATGCATCTATCGTGCATAACCCGAATATTGATTCTCAAGGTCGTATAGACTACTGGCCGAATGGTTTTTTTGATGAGTGGGACAAGTGGTTGGAGCAATTGCTTTGAAGGATTATTTTTTGTTCAATCACCATAGCTTGCCATATTCTTCTCGTGCTCAGGTTAATGAAGCAATGCCAGAATTTTTAAAGTTGTGTCTAGGTTTAAACCGATTGGGCTTACAGACATTTTTAGTTGACCAAGATCAGGATACACATTGGTTTCAATTAGAACTCGCCCCTAGATATTATTGGCGTGATTGGTACAATGAATCACTTTCCCAAGGTACTTTAAAAGATCAGATTCGTGCATTCCGAAGTATATCGACAAAGCAACCTTTTTTTAACCTAGAAAATGATAATATAAGCCTTGATCAATATGAAGTTTACGAACTTACAACAAATAGTTCATATGAAGTTTTAAAAGCGGCAGTATTGTATAATTCACCTATTGTCAGTTTCCCAACTCGTAATCCTTGGAATAAATCACCATTACAGGTTGTTATACATATTCTAGATGAAAATGGATATTATGAAGAAAATTCAAAAAATATAATAAACCTATATAGCTGTAAAACCCTTAGTGAAAATGAATCAAAACTCCATTCACCAAAGAACAAGTCAAGTAGAATTTGTGAATTTTTTGGGATTACCGTCCAGATGTTTGTAAATGATAATGAGCGGCATCATTTACCGCATATTCATGTCAGCTATCAATCCTATAGAGCATCAATTTCTTTAGATGACAATAAATTTCTAGGCGGTAGTCTACCGGATAACCAATATCGGAATGTCAAAACTTGGATGGATATTAATCGGGATAATCTTATAGAAGCTTGGAGATTAGCTTGTAAGGGAATTCAACCAAATAAATTAAGCCCACTTGAATGATAATAGTCATTAATTTATTCTAAATTTATCTAAATGTTCCAAGCCTTTAAAGCCCTGATGAAACGCGATTTGCTGCTGGCCTTCCGTCATCGCGGCGAGTTGGCAAATCCGTTGCTGTTCTTTTTCATGATTGTGACTTTGTTTCCGTTGGGCGTCAGCCCGGAAGTCACCTTGCTCCGAAAAATTGCCCCCGGTGTGATTTGGATTGCGGCTTTATTGGCGGCTTTGTTTTCGCTGGAAAATCTGTTTCGCTCCGATTTCGAAGATGGTGCTTTAGAGCAAATGCTGCTCAGTCCACAGCCCTTATCTTTGCTGGTGTTGGCAAAAGTGTTGGCGCATTGGCTGGTTAGCGGTTTGCCTATGCTGCTATTGGCCCCGTTGTTGGGTTTGCTGCTGGCTATGCCCGAACCGGCGATTGCCGCATTGGAGTTGACTTTGGCAATCGGCACGCCTTTATTGAGCTTGATCGGTGCGATAGGTGTGGCACTGACGGTTGGCTTGCGCCGTGGCGGCGTATTGCTGACGCTATTAATCATGCCTTTATATATCCCGGTGTTGATTTTCGCCACCAATGCCGTCACGGCGGCAGCGGCGGGAATGCCCATCGCCGGACAAATTTATTTCCTGGCGTCGTTGCTAGTGCTGGCCTTGACCTTGGCCCCGCTGGCGATTGCCGCCGCCCTTAGAATCAGTGTGAGTTGAATACCATGTGGCAGTTTCTGCATAAACTGGCGTCACCCCGATATTTTTACGATATTACCGGCAAGTGGATACCTTGGTTGGGTGGCTTGACCGTGATAACCCTATTGGCTGGGCTTTATTATGGATTGATCAAAGCCCCGGCTGATTATCAACAAGGGGAAAGTTACCGGATTATGTTCATCCATGTGCCGGCGGCTTGGATGTCGATGTTCATTTATGTGCTGATGGCATTCTGGAGCGGCATCAACTTGATTTGGAATATCAAACTGGCGGATGTGATGACCGTCAGTTCCGCCACCTTGGGTGCATCCTTTACTTTTCTTGCCTTAATGACGGGTTCGCTATGGGGCAAACCGATGTGGGGGGCTTGGTGGGTA
>CAILAQ010000656.1 GCA_903832165.1 uncultured Bacteroidota bacterium
ATAAATCATCAAAAACATTTGAATTCAGATTTGAATGTAAGGACGGAAGTTACAAACCTATCGAAATGACGGCTACCAACCTGTTGAACGAACCCCATATCAATGGTGTAATGGTGAATTTCCACGATATCACCGAACGAAATGATGCAATAAAACAGATTGAAGAAACCACTAAAGGTTTACGAAAGCTAAATGCGGAAAAAGACAAATTTTTCTCCATTATTGCACACGACCTGCGCGGCCCTTTCAGTGGCTTTCTTGGATTAAGCCAAATGATAGCTGAGGATTTTTCATTGATGCCCCGGGAAGAGGCTCAAAGTATTGCTATGAGCCTGAGTAATTCAGCAACAAACCTTTTCCGCCTGTTGGAAAACCTGCTCGACTGGTCGCGGATGCAACAGGGCTTAATCCCGTTCAATCCGGAGAGAATTTCTCTGCTTTCGGCTGTTAACGAAAGCCTGTCAGCTAGTCTGGAGTCGGCGAAAAGCAAGGAAATTGAAATTGCCTTCGATATTCCGGAAGGATTATCGATTTCCTGTGATATAAACATGCTTCTGACCGTAATCAGGAATCTGGCTTCAAATGCCCTGAAATTTACGCCCAGAGGCGGGAAAATCACCATTTCGGCTAAATCCTGCAACGAAAGCATTGAAATATCTGTTAAAGATACCGGCATTGGCATGGGGCCGGAAATCATTGAAAAGCTTTTCCACCTTGATGCAAGAACCGGCAGGCCCGGTACCGAAGGGGAACGCAGCAGCGGCCTCAGTCTCCTGTTGTGCAAGGATTTCGTTGAAAAGCACGGCGGGAAAATCCGGGCTGAAAGTAAAGAGGGTAAAGGATCTGTTTTCATCGTAACCTTTCCTCAACCCGCAGAGACCGAAACCAAGAAGGATAATAACCAGTTGATTTCCGTCCAATCAGCAGGAAATCAAAGTCGCAAACTAAAAATTCTGATTGTCGAAGACGACCCTATATCAGCCAGATTTCTTTCTTATGCCGTCGATATACTGAGCGAAGAAATATTGCAGGTGAAAACCGGCATTGAGGCAGTTGAGGCCTGCCGTAAGAATCCTGATATTGATCTGGTTCTAATGGATATAGATTTACCAGAGATGAATGGTTATGAGGCCGCTCGCCAGATCAGGAAATTTAACCAGAAGGTGATTATTATTGCGCAAACTGTTCTTGCTTTTTCAGGGCAGAGGGAGAAGGCATTGGAGGCAGGATGCAATGAATATATCACCAAACCTGTTCGCCAGATTTTATTGCGGGAAATGATTAAGAAACATACCAATTCGACAATTCGATAATTCGATAATTCGATGACAGGATGATGGAGACCGATATCAATAGCCTCCGGACTCAACCGGAGGGCTGCTTTTCAAGGGAAGCAATGAATGCCCTTACAACCCGGATTGCGGTTCTGGATGAAAACGGAGTTATTATGGCAGTTAATCGTGCCTGGCGCGACCTCTCCATTGCTGAAGCATCAATAAATGTTTGCGAATCTTCGAATTATCTGGACGTATGCGATGCCGCCTGCGGCCCGGGTTCCGAGTTTTCAAAGGAGATTGCCGCCGGCATCAGGAACGTCCTGCAGGACAGGCAATCCATTTTCTCCCAAGAATACCCCTGTGATATACCAATAGATTCGAAGGTGATCAGACGCTGGTTCAAGGCAACCGTTTCACGCATCACCAGCGACGGACCTGACCGGGTTGTTGTGGCACACGAAGATTTTACCGAAAGGCATTTGAAAGAAGAAGCGCTGACACAAAGTGAGCAGCGCTATCAGGCAATGGTTGAATGGGCACCTTATGCTGTACTGGTACACCGTAACATGAAGATTATCTATGTAAATCCGGCAGCGGTTAAACTGTTTGGGGCAACAACTAAGGAAGACCTGACAGGTACTCCTGTCATGCGATGGCATCATCCGGATTATCATCAGATCGTTCAGGAGCGGATACGCCAGGCGGCTGAAGAAGGCATTACCGCACCCCAGATCGAATCAAAATATTTTAAACTCGACGGATCTGTCATGGACCTGGAAGTGCAGGGAATGCCTATTATTTACGATGGTTTACCATCCATTCTGGCCACCCTTAACGACGTTACCGAGCGAAAAAAAGCAGAAGAGGAATTAGCCCGGAACCTCGCTCTCGTCAACTCTTTGCTTGACTCTATAACCGACATCGTCTTTTTCAAGAATCTGGAAGGCTTTTACCTTGGCTGCAATCCGGCATTCGCGGAATTACTAGGTTTAACAAAAGAAGAAATTGTTGGCAAAACCGATCACGATCTTTTTGAACGTGAGATTGCCGATTTGTTCCGGTATCACGATGCAGAGATGTTGGAAAAAAAACAACCCAGGCACAACGAAGAATGGGTTACCTATTCCGACGGCAGGAGGGCCTTGCTGGATACTCTTAAAACTCCCTACCTCGATTATGATGGTAATCTGATTGGAATTCTGGGCATCAGCCGTGATATTACCAAAAAGCATATTGCCGAACTGGCAATTAAACAAAGCGAAGCAAGGTACCACTCGATGACAGCCAACATTTCGGACGTTATCGGTATTATGGCTGCCGATGGCCTGATGAAATATAAAAGTCCGAACATAGAAAAAATTTTCGGATGGTTGCCCGATGAACGGATTGGCACCAGCGGCTTCTCTACCATCCATCCTGATGATATTGATATGGTTCAAAAAGTATTCTATCAACTGCTGGAGAAAGAGAACTCGCAGCTGACTTTTGAGTTCAGGTATCTCTGTAAAGATGGAAGTTACAAACCCGTTGAATTAACTGCTAAAAACCTGGTAAACGATCCTTCGATCAATGGTATTTTGCTGAATTATCGCGATATCACCGAGCGCTACGAGACGGAATATGAATTGAAAGAAAGTTTAACCCGCTACGAATTGCTTGCCCGCCACAGCAGGGTGTTTCACTGGGAAGTCGATGCTAAGGGCCTGTTTACCTATATCGATAACCAGATTACCGATATCGTGGGCTACGAGCCACGGGACATTATTTACAGAAAACACTTTTACGATCTTCATCCCGAAGATGGCCGGGAAGCCTATAAAGCAGGAGCACTTGAAGCCTTTGCAGGTAAAACCGCATTCCATGATTTCGAGAACCCTCTTGAAACCTCTGACGGGCGGATTCTGTGGGTTTCGACCAATGCACTGCCGGTAGAAGACGATAAAGGAAATTTAACCGGATACCGTGGAAGTGATACCGACATAACAAGCCGCAAGCAGGCTGAACAGGAGTTGGTCAAAACAAATCATGAGCTTGAAGCGACTACTGCAAGAGCAAATTATATGGCCGAAAAAGCCGAAATGGCCAACAAGGCAAAGAGTGTATTCCTGGCCAACATGTCGCATGAAATCAGGACTCCGCTCAACGCCATTATAGGGTTTTCACAATTGATGAACCGTGAAGAGTTAACCCCCAGGCAAAAGGAGTATGTTGGTTGTATTTTTCGTTCAGGCGAAAATTTACTTTCGCTTATCAACGATGTTCTTGAGTTATCGAAAGCAGAGGCCGGACGCATTGAACTGAATCCCGGAAATGTTGATTTGCATGCACTGGTCGACGACCTCAGGAACATCTTCAAAGAGCAGGCACATGCGAAAAAGTTACAACTGGATTTTGAACTCTCCAGCGATCTTCCGCGATTTGTTCTGGTAGATGAAAGCAGGTTGCGACAGATATTTATAAATCTGATCGGGAATGCTGTAAAATTCACCGAAGAAGGTGGGATCGCCGTTCGGGCCCGTATCAATCAAACCGGACCCCATAAAAGAAGCCTCTTGGTTGAAGTTCAGGATTCCGGCCCCGGCATCGCCGAAAATGAATTGGGCAAGCTATTTAAGCAGTTCGAGCAGACCAGCACCGGTATCAGAAAAGGAAGCGGCAACGGTCTGGGATTAGCCCTGAGCCGTGAACTGGCCATTTTGATGGGAGGCGATATCACCATGACAAGTGAAGAAGGCAAAGGTTCGGTATTCAGCTTCCATATTGAAATACAAGAAGGAAAAACCAGTGAACCATTTGAGAAGACAACTAAAAGGGTCAGACATATTCTGAAAACCTCAGATGCATGGCGCATCCTGGTAGTTGACGATAAAGAGGAAAATCTGATATTGACGGTAAATTTGCTCCGTTTGGTTGGTTTTAAAACCGAGAAAGCCATGAACGGTGAAGAAGCCATCACCAAATTCACACAATACAATCCACACCTGATTCTGATGGACATGCGGATGCCTGTCATGGACGGATTTGAAGCCATTCGCCGGATCAGGCTGACCGAAACAGGAAAAAAAATACCGATTATAGCGCTGACTGCCAGCCAGTTTGAAGATGAAAAAGCTAACTTGCTCACTCTTGATATCCAGGGTTACCTTCGCAAACCCTTTCGCGAAAACGAATTGTATATGAGCATAGGCAAGCTTCTCAATATTCAATATATCAACAAGGAGGATGCATCTGCCAAGAAAAGCACATATACCGATAATCAACTGGCTTTAACCAGCGATATTGCCAAAATACCGGATCACCTTATCACACAAATGAGCAAAGCCGTTGTAGTAGCAGATTTCAACCTGCTCGTCACACTTATTGGGAAGATTGATCCCGGTTATTCTGAGCTCGCTGAGCATCTGACGACCCTTGCCGGTAATTACGATTATGCCGCCTTGCAAAATGCATTAAATCAAAAGGAGATAAAATAATGATTGAAGAGATTGGAAACGGCCGGGATATTCCCAACATTCTTCTGGTGGACGATATTGTTGCAAATCTCAAATTATTGGGCGACATCCTCACCTCAGAAGGATATAGAATCCGGCAGGTTACCAATGGAGAAATTGCGTTGCAGGTTGCACAACATGAAAAGCCGGATCTTATACTTCTCGACATTATGATGCCGGACATGGATGGATATGAAGTAATCCGCCGATTAAAGAATAACCCCGAGCTGAAAGAGATCCCGGTTATTTTTATAAGCGCATTGGACGGCACCAATGATATTGTTACTGCATTGGCTTTGGGAGGCGTTGATTATATCAGTAAACCGTTTCAGGCAGAGGAGGTAAAAGCCCGCGTAAGCACTCACCTGAAACTACATCACCAAAGCAAAGAGCTTCAAGATCTGAACGCTACCAAAGACAAATTATTCTCCATCATCGCTCATGACCTCAGAGGCCCGTTCGCCGGCTTTCTGGGTCTGACTCAGTTATTGTCTGAGCAATCCCTGGCATACACCCCCGATCAGATTCAGGAAATTGGATTGATGATGAATAACTCAGCCACCTCTCTTTTCCGATTGCTGGAAAACCTGCTCGAATGGTCGAAGATGCAGCGGGGACTAATCTTATTCAAGAGAGATGAAGCACAGCTGCTTCCTATTATCAATGAATCTTGTTTAATCCTTCTCGAGTCAGCCAGGAACAAGGAAGTTGAAGTAATTTCCAATATTCCCGAAGATCTTACCATTTCTGCTGACCTGAACATGCTAATGACCGTAATCAGGAACCTGACTTCAAATGCTCTGAAATTTACTCCGAGAGGGGGGACAATAACCATTTCGGCCAAATCCTCAGAAGATGGCGTTGAAATTTCCGTTAAAGATTCCGGTATTGGTATAGCCCCCGAGCTCATCAACCG
>CAILAQ010000657.1 GCA_903832165.1 uncultured Bacteroidota bacterium
ACCAAAATATCAAAACCAATCACCTTCCGATACCTGACATCAGGATCATCACGAATCCAGGCATTCAAATGATACAGCAAATCCTCAGGAACAATGACTACAACACAATCTTTTCGCACCCAGTCGACATAACAGGTATCAGCCCCTGAGTTGCTTACTTCCAGATACTTAAACCTGATATTGGTTTGACAAATGTTCTTCAATCCGTTCCAGATGATTTTGACCGGTTCTGTTTCAAAAAAACTGAGTTCTTTCTTGAGTAAAGTATCTGGTCCCGTGAAAACCAGGTCGGGTACCAATTTGGTTGATCCGATAACCTCGGTATCATAATCTGGCAGAAAAATATGGATTACGACATTTCCGCACAGGCGGAAGGTGGTCTTATACATTCTGTTGAATCCTGTAATAAAAACACCGGCATCACGGTCTATTTCATTGGTCGGCAGCATTTCGATTTTTGTCATGCCCATTTCAGCAAACACCCGGGCATTCTTATAGTACAGTGAATCAGGATTCTGAGCCATAATGGTCGCATCAACCGGACCCGAAAATGTTTTGGTCAGCCTGACATAATGGGCCGTATCATCCTTATTCAGCACCGAATAAACCACAGGATAAGAATTCTTTGCCACCGGCATCTTCACCTCCTCCTCGCAGCTGCAAAGGCCGGTCACGAGACCACAAATCAAAAATATCAGGTTAACCGTTTTCATTACCATCTCTAAATAATTGGCACATTAGCACATTAGCACATTGTCTCATTGTTTAATGCAGCGCACCGGCAAGGCCCCGCCATTTCTCCGGATGGAATCGTTCACATAACGCATTGAGGCAATTCCTGAATTTGAGCCGAAATAAAAGGGACAGGGTCCGTAGCCCCGGTAAAAATCCTTCTTAAAATCTTTTGAAAAATACATCCAGCACGAAGTACAGGGGCTCAAATCCATAACCTCCCATGTTTTCCGGAGCTCATGAATCCCAATGGAACTCAGGTTTAACCGTGAAAAACCACCGGTACTGAAATAGGTTAATCCTCTTGCTTCAAACGGAGCAGATAATGCCTCCCAGTCGGCGTTCCCCGGAACTTTCCAACCTGGCGGGCACAAACCCTGAGGGTGGATCGTATCATAATCAATCACCTCATTCCAATGATAATAGGTAAAATAACCACCCACGGCACCCTTAATTGATGGATCGTTATGGTAACTATATTTCTCATATATCCCGTTATCAGTGCATATAAGGGTTTCAGGGACCATCGTTCCGAAATTGAGGTTCTCCGCCATCCACCAGGCACCATTTATTCTTACGGTTCGATAATACTGACCATCGCGCGGATCAACAATATGAGAAGTGTCATTATTGATTCCAAAGGAAGTGGCCTCAGCCGTGGCCTGGTCTGACAGGCCATGCCGGTCCCTGACTTCCATTCTGACTGTATGTTTGCCAGGTACCGGGAAGTGAGTGATCAGGTATGGGTAGGCAACAAATTCCGTATCCCAGATGCTGTCGTTATTCAGATCCCAGCGAAACTCAAGGAGATCTGTTATATCCTCCTTATCGGTACTACTCAATCCACTAAGAATAAACGACTTTGTGGAATCGCCTGTTGATGGAGAAATGCTGCATCCCGCCACTGGCGCAGTGTTATCCGCATCGGGCTGCACACCCATGTGCTCGCATCCTATAAATAACGAAATCAGAATCACCGGAAGGAATCTGCAAATCCGGGCAGTCATAACAGACAATATTACTGAGGGGGACAATCAAAGATAAGGAAAAAGGCTAGAGTTGCCAACTTTAATCACTCCCTGGTCCGGAAGCTCTGCCTTTCATTGGCAACTCTAAATGAAACCTGCACCTTCCCGGAGAACCCGCCAGGGTTTTCCGTTGCAAGATGTTTAAGGTCAGTATAGGCGGTACGGCCAAGCTTAAATTCCAGATCGAAATTAGTCAGGACAGCCCATCGCATGACAGCATACCAGCCTGTACCCGAGCCGGTGAGCACCGGCGCCGAAAAACCGTATCTGACGTCAGGTTCATAGGCGTACAGTGGGTCACTGCCTGATTCAACAGAAAAGATCCGAAATCCGCAGGTAATACGAAACTTCTTACTTCCCGGTACGATCGTCAGTGAGCAATCTGCCGTGCTTCCCTTACCCGGATTAACAGCAAATCCTTTGAACTGCTGCCGGAACCCTGCCCTTAGCCGGAGAGTTCCGGATTGAGAAGGATCAGAATCAAAAGCCATTTTAAAGGTCAGCTTTTCCGGTATTGAACCTCCGGATTCCAAAAAGTCAAGTTGCAGGGAAGCAGCGCAGGCCCAGAGATTCTTCGATAAATACTTCCATTGTTGCGAAAGTCGTGTGGAATAATCCCCGAATCGGGTATTGGATCCCGGCCACTGCGAGAAGTTCAACTCCACCGATCCAAAAGCTTCGAACTGTCGACTGGAAGAATACCGATAGGAAGCGATCAGCTTTTGTCCTTCCTTTATTAGTCCGGTGCCCGACTGAAACAATGTATACTTGACAGGATAGCCAGGTGAGCAGCCGTTGTATCTCACTACTGCTGAAAATCCATGTGCTTCAAAAAACCGAAAGCCTCCGATCCAGGCATAACCTCCACCCGGACTCCAACCCAATTCACCAAAGGCAATCCCGAAAGGAACCCGACTTTGTCCCCACACACCCAGTCTGCTGTAACTGCCTGAATCAGGCTGCCAGACTGAAGTCCACCCTTCCTTTACTACCGGGCTTACCCTGCTTCCGGTCATTATGCCGGTTACTCCTATCTCCGAAGTAGAGAAACTCCTTTTATATCCAAAACCCGCAACCCCTTCCTCTCCCAACACTTTTCCTGATCCGTAAACTATTAGTTCTGATTGCCCAAGTATGATATTGCCTGCCACTCCACGTAAAAATCTTCCCTCTGCTGATCCCGCATAAAGTCTGATCCCCTTGCCCACCCTGCTGAGTGATCCGGGATTACCCAGAGCGACCGAAAATACCGGACCAGAGCCGGCAACAGCCCCAAAGCCGGAACTCACCTGATAATCGCCGATAATAATCTCGCGAAAAAATTCCCCCGGTCTGATTAGCAAACATTGGCTCAAATGTTCCTGCAACCCATTCTTTGGCAAAGTCAGACAGGTATCGCCGGCAGCCTGGGTGGCCTGCAGCCGGAACTCCCAATGGCGGGATTCGCTGACCTTCAGCCGGTATTTCATGGAGACCGGCGAGATCAGGGCACCGGAGTCTGAGGTCCAGTCCAGAATTGCCGCCCTCACCGGCACATTTAACGTTATGAGGTGCACTTTTGCAGAATTGCCGAATGATTCCTTCCCATAAGAACTATCCATATCAAGGAGCCAATCCATGGCAATATCCGGATGAAGGCTAACGCCCTCCCAATCAGCCGACTCCAGCCATTCAGCCAGTACCGAATCCGGATCCGCACCCCCCAGCTGGGCATAGCCTCTGAAGGCTGTCAACCAGAGAAGCAGTATTAAAAACAAAATTCTAGTCTTCATTGGTTTCAGTCTTCAGTCTTCTGTCTTCAGTCTCCAGTCTTCTGTCTTCTGTCTTTATTTGCTCCCAACCTGCATCGTCGGCGTAACCCCCAGCCCATTTCGTTGTTCCAACCATATTTTGGCCCTATATCCATTGAGCTTCCAACTCATTCCAAGAGTGACCCCAAATGGAAGCACGTTGAGCAGCCCCAATAAATCAATCTTATCGTTTAAATTGACCCTGATTCCGGAGGTGACCGGTCCAAATTGAAGCTGGCTGATCTGGAAACCAGCCATGAGGCCGATCAGGCGACCGGGTTCATGAAACAGCAAAAACTCCATCGCCGGATCACCCCGTGTTGCGTTGGATGGAAGGAGCCAGCCGGGAAAATCATAAATAGAAACCTGAAGATTTAACATCTGGCTCATTGTCCAGCAAATATTGATGTTACCCCCCAGCCTGAGAACCGGGGGTTGCTCTTTCAGCCGGATCATGGAGAACCTAAGCTGCAGCATCCCGCTGATTTTCTTGAAATGGCGGTTATGCGACAGGTAAAGGTGATACCAGGAATACCCGGGAATGCCATCACGGCAGATAAAAATATCGGACTGTCCGGAACCGGAAGTATAACTAGCGGATATCCCGGTGGCATTCCAGTTTGATATACTATAATATTGTCTGGAGAAAATGGACCAGCCAAAACCTTGCCCTGCAGCACCTGCATCAGGCCAAACGGTATTCCGCATGGCTGCAGCAACGGGATCCTGGGCCGTAAGCCAGGCAGGTGCCGCTAATAATATCAGGGTATAAAAATAAATCTGGCGCATCTTTCCTATTTAAAGGATATAGATGCGCCAGATCCATCAAAATGGAAAAAAATTCCCGATTAATTTGTTTTAAATTTAAAAGAGACCTCTTTCAGGGACTCATTTGCCTTGACAACCTTGTTGGCAAGGCTGCCTTTAAAGGCCACCAACTTTTCCTGCAAGGCAGCATCACCGGTGGCAAGCATCTGAACGGCAAGGATCCCGGCATTGCGGGCACTATTCAGTGCCACTGTGGCAACCGGAATTCCCGCCGGCATCTGAAGGATCGATAATATTGAATCCCAGCCATCGATCGAGTTGGATGATTTTATCGGAACACCGATAACCGGGCAGATAGTCATGGCGGCAATGACGCCAGGAAGGTGTGCAGCTCCACCGGCTCCTGCAATAATTACACGGACACCCCGGCCGAAGGCTCCTTTTGCAAAATCAGCTACCAGATCAGGCGTGCGGTGAGCAGATAAAGCATGAATTTCAAAGGGAATTTCAAACTCATCAAATAATTTGGCAGCCTCCTCCATGACAGGCAGGTCGGAGGTGCTTCCCATGATGATACTGACTATAGGATTCATTCGTTCAGGATTAATGATTACCTTCGCAAGGTAGGAAAAACAGCCAATCCGGATACTATGAACACCGTTAAAGTTCTCGACAAAACCTTCGTAAGTTTCATCCCGCACCTTAGGATACAGGAGACAATCGCACGAATGGCCGCCGATCTCGATCGGGACATGTTTGATGCGGACCCGCTGTTTCTTGCGGTGCTTAACGGCTCATTTATCTTTGCCGCCGACCTGTTTAAGCAGATAAAACTGCCGGCCAGGATTTCATTCGTAAAAATGGCATCTTACATAGGCACCGGAAGCTCCGGTGAAGTGGACCAACTGATCGGACTTCAGGAAGACATTACCGGAAAGAACATTGTGATCATTGAGGATATAATCGATACCGGTCTTACGCTGACAAAACTAATCGATAACCTCAAAGCCATGCGACCGGCATCAATCAGGATAGTAACCCTGCTTTACAAGCCGGATGCCTTTAAGGCAAATTTCAAGATAGATTATGTGGGCATCGAAATTCCTAACAATTTCGTAGTTGGCTATGGCCTTGATTATAACGGCTATGGCAGAAACAGCAAGGACATTTATACACTTTAAAAACCCGTAGAGACGGATAATTATCCGTCTCTACAATAAAATATATCAATATCAAATGATGCATCTTATTCTCTTCGGCCCCCCGGGTGCGGGTAAAGGCACCCAGGCTCAACTACTCGTTGATCACTTTAATTTTCTTCATCTTTCGACCGGAGATCTGCTTCGGGGTGAAATTGCAGGCAAAACAGAACTTGGCATTGAGGCAAAGAAGTTTATCGATGCCGGAGAACTGGTTCCGGACGAAACAGTGATCGGGATGATTAAAAATCTGATCGGCCGTATCTGTGCTGTTCCCGGAGTTATCTACGACGGTTTTCCCCGGACTGTTGCTCAGGCCATTGCTCTTGACAACATGCTTACCGAATGCAAAGATGGTATCACAGCATTATTTTCGCTGGAAGTTCCTCACGACGAATTGGTTAAAAGAATTCTGCTACGGGGCGTATCCTCCGGCCGTACCGATGATACAGATGTTGCCACTATAGAGAACCGTATCAATGTTTATGCTGCAAAAACCCAGCCCCTGATCAACCATTATACCCAACTTGGCAAATATCATCCTATTGAAGGAGTCGGCTCCATCGAAGAAATTTCGGCTCGTTTAATCAACAAGGTAAAATCTCTCTAATTAGCAAATTAGCAAATTGTCACATTAGCACATTGTCACATTAGCACATTAGCACATTAACTATGTCAACCGTCAGTTTCATCGATTACGTAAAAATCTTCACCCGTTCAGGAAAAGGCGGAGCAGGATCGGCTCACCTTAAGCGGGTTAAATACAACTCCAAGGCTGGACCAGACGGCGGTGACGGTGGCCGTGGAGGTCATGTTTACCTGAGGGCAGATAAACAGATGTGGACACTCCTCCACCTGAAATATAACAGGCACGTTTTTGCAAAAGATGGTGTTGATGGCAGCAAGGACCAGAGCACTGGCGCTGAAGGTGATGATGCATATATTGATGTTCCCCTCGGCACCATTGCCCGTGACGGGGAAACCGGCGAGTTCATTATGGAAATTACTGATCCTGATGAGGTTAAGATACTCGTAAAGGGAGGTCGTGGCGGATTGGGTAATGTAAACTTCAAATCGTCGACCAATCAAACTCCAAGATATGCGCAGCCCGGAGAACCCCGGATTGAGCAAACGGTTATCCTGGAACTGAAAATACTGGCTGATGTTGGACTGGTGGGATTCCCTAATACGGGCAAATCAACCCTACTGTCTGTGGTTTCAGCGGCCAAACCGAAAATCGGGGATTATGCCTTCACCACCCTTACTCCAAACCTTGGAATCGTGGAATATCGTGACAATCAATCGTTTGTCATGGCTGATATTCCTGGAATCATTGAAGGTGCTCATGAAGGCAAGGGTCTGGGATTAAGGTTTTTGCGTCATATCGAAAGAAACCCGGTTCTACTGTTTATTGTTCCTGCTGACAGTAAAAATATCAGGCAGGAATTCGATATCCTGGTGAATGAGCTGCAACAATTTAATCCTGAACTGCTTGATAAAAAACGCATTCTGGGAATATCTAAATCAGATATGCTGGATGCTGAACTCATGAAGGAAATCAAAAAAGACCTGCCGGATGTTCCCTATGTCTTTTTCTCTTCGCTTACCCATACCAATCTTGATAAACTAAAGGATCTGGTTTGGCAAGTTCTTCATATCGATTAGCCTATGATTGAAAACCTGGTCAATCTGGATAAAAAAGTATTCCTGGCTCTCAATCACTTCGCAGCTCCAGGTGTTGATCCTGTGATGAGGTTTCTCAGCGGACCGGTACCCTGGATATTTTTTATCCTTGGTATTGTGGCCATTATGTGGACCTCCCCGGAACGCGACTACCGAAATCGTGCACTGATCGTCATGGGCACACTTATTCTGGCCTATTTAGTCAGTGAGCAATCTTCCGTTCACCTGTTCAAGGAAGTATTCATGAGACTTCGCCCCTGCCACGAACCTTCACTCGAAGGCCAGGTCCGACTTGCGGCTGCGGGTTGTGGCGGTCAGTATGGATTCGTTTCCACCCATGCCACAAATGCGTTTAACCTCGCCGTATTATCGGCTTTGCTTGTAAAACGCAGATGGTTTACTTTCAGCATATTTGCCTGGGCGATCCTCGTCAGCTACAGCCGAATATATGTGGGTG
>CAILAQ010000658.1 GCA_903832165.1 uncultured Bacteroidota bacterium
GTGCTGTTGCTGAAGACGGACAGAAGGCTATCGATATTGTGAAGACCCAAGAGTTCGATCTCATACTGATGGATATTCAAATGCCTGTGATGGATGGATTTACTTCGGCTCTTTTCATGAGGGAAACACTGAAAATCAGTACTCCCATTCTGGCTCTTACAGCCAGCGTTGTTAAGGGAGCTTCAGATCCTTTTTTACAGGCAGGCATGCAGGGTGTTATTACCAAACCATTTGAGGAATATGACCTGTATTGCCAGATTAAAGCATTACTGCCTGTGGATGCCGGGGTGCCCGATGCCGGACAGGATGAAGCAGCGCAGATTAATCTTATCGATCTTGCTTTGCTCTCAAAGATGGTCGGAAATGACCCGGTTAAGCTGAAAAGGATGATTGAAAAGTTTCTGGAGGTAACCCCCGCCTATGTTGATGATCTGGTTGTCAGTGCAAAAGATCGCAATATCGGAGCCATCAGCCGGGCTTCACATAAGTTGAAATCGTCGATAGGGTTGGTGTCAAATGATACCATGCGAGAACTGATCAGGAATATAAATGAAAAAAGTACATCCGGGCAAAACGATGATAATTTGTATGAGATGATCCGGCAATTTCTTAAATATTTCCCGTCGTTAATGGATCAGTTGAAGGAACTGTCATAGATTGTTACCTTGGTTATATTAACGGGTTTCGTTGTTGTGGTTGAATTCTCAGTCAACACAATTCACCTTTTATTGTCAGATTTTGTATATTATTGCGAAAATTTCATTTACCATGGAAGATACCATTCTGATCCTGGATTTCGGCTCCCAATATACTCAGCTGATTGCTCGTAAAATCAGGGAATTAAATGTCTATTGCGAAATTCATCCATTTAATAAACCGCTCGAGCGGGGGAGTCATGTTAAAGGCCTGATCCTTTCCGGGAGTCCTTTTTCGGTACGTGATATAAACGCACCCAAACCCGATCTGACCAACTTTAAAGGTATCGTGCCAATTCTTGGGATCTGCTACGGAGCGCAGTATCTGTCGCACTTTTTTGGAGGAGAAGTGCTCCCTTCCAACCAGAGAGAATATGGCAGGGCCAATCTCTCTTTTGTCGACCGGACAGATCCGCTTTTCGGGGGAATCTCACTGAACACGCAGGTATGGATGTCGCATGGTGATACCATCGCAAGCATTCCTGAAAATTACCATATCACTGCCAGTACAAGTGATGTGAAAGTCGGAGGTTTCCGCATTGAGGGTGAACCAACTTTTGGAATACAATTCCATCCGGAGGTATATCATACTTTAGAAGGCAAGGACCTGCTCAGGAATTTTCTTGTGGAGATCTGCGGATGCAGTCAGAATTGGACACCTGATGTATTTATCGACAGTACAATAAAGTCGATTCAGGGCATTGTGGGTACAGATAAGGTTGTTCTCGGCCTTTCCGGCGGAGTGGATTCCACCGTGGCAGGGGTGCTTCTGCATAAGGCAATCGGCAGCCGACTGACCGGAATTTTTATTGATAACGGACTTCTCAGGAAGGATGAATTTGATGAGGTCCTTGAATCCTATAAGCATCTGGGATTAAATGTAATAGGAATCAGGGCGGCCGATGAATTCCTGTCGCAGCTGGAAGGTGTTATCGATCCGGAGAAAAAGAGAAAAGCTATCGGCAGGGTATTTATTGAGGTTTTTGAACGTGAAGCCAAGAAATTGACTGACATCACCTGGCTTGCCCAGGGCACGATTTATCCTGATGTTATTGAATCCATATCTGTCAATGGTCCGTCAGCTACCATAAAGTCTCATCATAACGTTGGTGGGTTGCCTGAAAAGATGCACCTGAAAATTGTTGAACCACTGAAACTGCTCTTTAAAGATGAGGTTCGCAGGGTAGGGCAGGCGCTGCATATACCGGAATCATTTCTCAAGCGTCATCCATTTCCCGGACCGGGACTTGGAATCAGAATACTCGGTGCGGTGGATGCCACTAAGGTCAGCCTGCTGCAGGAAGTTGACTATATCTTTATTCATGGATTAAAAGAGGCGGAACTGTATGATTCGGTCTGGCAGGCAGGTGCTATGCTCCTCCCGATCCAGGCAGTAGGGGTCATGGGCGATGAGCGTACCTATGAAAGCGTTGTTGCCCTGAGGGCGGTTACCTCGACCGATGGAATGACTGCTGACTGGGCTCACCTTCCTTATGAATTTCTTGCCCGCATATCCAACGAAATCATCAATAAGGTAAGAGGGGTAAATCGTGTGGTTTATGATATCAGCTCAAAACCACCCGCAACTATCGAGTGGGAGTAAGAAAGAATATTTTGTTGATAAGGTGACCGATCTCCTTAAGGGGCAACACATAATCAGGATTTAACCTCTCTATTACTGATTCCGGCATGCGGGCAATCGAGGCGGTTTTAGGATCCTGAACAATGACCATCCCTCCAGATTTCCTGATCAGCTCGCAACCTGCAGCCCCATCCCAGTTAGCACCGGTCAGAATTATCCCGATCAGCCTGTTTCCGAATGCCCAGGATGCAGTTTCAAATAACACATCAATACTCGGCCGGGAATAATTCACCTTTTCTTCATTGCTGAGGCTTATGGACTTGTCGGACTCTACCAGCAAATGGTAATCTGGTGGGGCGAAATAAACATGCCCGGGTTTTAATATTTCCTTTTCCTCTGCCTCTTTTACCTTCAGCTTGCAAAGGCGGTCAAAATAGGTGATGATGAAGGAGTCGGAGGTAGCGCTGATATGCTGAACAATCAGAATAGGTACAGGCAGTCGTACATCAAGTATCGGCAGGAAAATTCCTAACGCATCAAGTCCGCCTGCAGAAGCACCAATTACAATGGCATCATAAGGAACAGTATTCGCTGATTGCATGGTTCGATCAGTCAGTATTTCATCCTGAAAATCTTATGCTTGGCCACAATGGGTTCAAAATAGATATTGTGAGGTGAAAAGGAAATGCTCTCTTTCGACCCCAGACAGAGGAAACCACCGGAAACCAAACTGTCACGGAAAAGGCCAACCACCTTATCCTGTAATTGTTTGTTGAAATAAATCAAAGTATTCCGGCACATAACCAGATTCATCTCGCCGAAAACGCTGTCAGTAACCAGGTTGTGGTCAGCAAATACAATGTTCTCCTTGAGAATTTTTTTCAGGATTGCTGAATCATAACGTGCATTATAATATTCAGAGAAGGAAGATTTACCACCGGATTTTAAATAATTCCGTGTGTAATCTTTCATCTGGCTTACCGGATATATAGCCTCCTTTGCCTTTTGCAGAACATTTGGATTGAAATCAGTTGCATAAATCTGAGTGCGATTCAGGAGGCCTTCCTCTTGCAGGAGGATAGCCATGGAGTATACTTCTTCGCCGGTTGAACATCCGGCATGCCAGATTTTTATAAACGGATATGTTTTTAGTACCGGTATAACCTGCTCCCTGATCGAGAGAAAAAACTCAGGATCGCGAAACATTTCCGTGGTATTTATGGAAAGGTCCTGAAGCAGGAGGTGGAAAAACGATTCATCATATAAAACCATATGCTGCAACTCAGATATTGAGCTGAACCCGGATATTGCCATCCTGTGCATGATGCGTCTCTTGGCGTGGGCTTTGCCATAATCACGGAAATCATATCCGTAGCGCTGAAAAATGCCTTCGAAAAGCAGATTAATCTCAATTATCTGAGGATCATTAGGTAAGATTTCACTATTTAATTCCTGTATAACCATACCCTTAATAAAGAAATTAGTTTCTCTGAATCGATAGGCTTCGTAAGATAGTCGCTCGCCCCGGATTGGAGGCATTTCTCCCTGTCACCTGGCATAGCCTTTGCTGTAAGCGCAATAATGGGTAGTTTGCGATACTTCGGATCTTTCCTGATCTCTTCCATAGCCTCATATCCATTCATCTCAGGCATCATGATATCCATCAGTATAAGGTCCACCGTGTTCTTATTCAGCCGGTCAATTCCATCGCGGCCATTTTTTCCGACCAATATTTTCAAACCCATATCTTCAAGCAAGCTGGTCAGGGCAAAAACATTACGCATATCATCATCCACAATCAGGATCGTCTTATCCTTCATGACATCTTCCTTTGGATGATAATTTCGAAGCACCCGCTTCTTCTCAACCGGAAGATTGGACTCAACCTGATGCAGGAACAGAGTAGTCTCCGCCAATAAGCGTTCCGGTGACTTTATTCCCTTGATGATGATCCTGTCGGAATAGGATTGAAGTTTTTCTTCTTCGACACGGGTTAGCTCTTTACCAGTATAAATTATGACCGGCATCTTATGGGCATTATTCCGTTTGCCAATCTTTTGCAACAAATCATATCCGGTCATGTCTTCCAGGCCCAGATCAAGGATCATGGCATCAAAGGTGTCATGTTTCAGGAGTTCAAGCGCATCGTGACCATTACCTGCCGAAATGATCTGAATATTGTCCTCGCCTATTAATTCATTGATGCTTAACCTCATACCTTCGTCGTCCTCGACAACCAGAAGCTTTTTCAACGGTTTGGAAATCAACCCTTCAATTTTGTCGAACGCTTCATTGATCTCATTAATACTTACCGGTTTTCTGAGAAATCCAATGGCGCCTTTTTTAAGCGCGTCCAGACTCTTGTCTGACCCCGACATAAAGTGGACGGGAATGTGGCGTGTGTGCGGATTCTCCTGAAGCCTTTTCATGACTTCCCAGCCATCAATGCCCGGCAATCCAATGTCAAGGATAATGGCACTCGGATTATAATAATCAGCATAATGCAGCCCTGTTTCACCGTTTGGTGCAATCATGCACTTAAAGTTTTTCTCATGTGCGAGATCGTATATGATCCTTGCAAATGGTACGTCATCTTCGATAATCAAAAGAAAAGTGTCTCCTTTCTTTATGTACTTCCGATCATCATCAATTGAAGAATCTTCAACAGGCACAACTAGTTCAGCCTTTGCCGAAGGTTCA
>CAILAQ010000659.1 GCA_903832165.1 uncultured Bacteroidota bacterium
CCGATCTATCACACCTCAGCCCAATATGTTCTTTATTCCTGGACCCACACCGATGCTGCTGCACCCGATTCTGCCGCCATGATGTACCTGGGAAACATGGTGAGTGAGGCCATCACCGTAACAGGAGGCCATTACCAGCTGGTGCAGGGCGGCCGATGGTATTTCACCGCCGGCGAATATTGCGACTTCATGTACGTTAATCATAATACCCTGGCCTTTACGATCGAGCTGGGCACCAGTCAGTCCCCCGATTACAGCGTGATACCCGCCATGAACGAGGCCAATCTCAAAGGTTGGAAAACATTAATGAGGCAGGCATGGAAATCTGGGGTAACCGGGCTCATCACCGATGCCAACTCAGGGAATCCGGTTCCGGCCATCGTGGAAATTCCATCTATATATAATCAGGGGTTCGATCTTACACGGCGCGCCAACACCAGGTACGGCCGCTATTACCGTTTTCTCCAGCCCGGCAGTTATACCTTCCGGATATCAGCTCCCGGCTACCGGACAATCCTCCGTGAGGTGACTATCTCCCCGGATAGCCTGACCAACTGGAATATCAAAATGGAGCGGTCGGCATTTCTGGAGGTCGGCAAAGTCACCATTGCCGATGGCAAAACCGGAAGCACCTCAGGCAACGGTGATGGAAAAATCAATGTCGGAGAACTGGTCGGTCTCACCCTGTCGCTCGATAACGTGCAATCCATCAAGGCTTCACGAGTGTATGCAAAAATCGGATCGGCGAACGCGAACATACGGTTTGTCAGGGATAGCATCTGGTTTGGGCCCATCGATGGAAATCAGTCAGTGGTTTCACTTGATACGGCTCTTTTCCGCATCGATCCTAAAACCCCCGACGGCGATAGTCTCGAAATTACGCTTTCGATCGGTGATTCGGCCGGATTTGGATGGCTCGAGCATACTGTTCTGGAAGCTTACACCCCGAAACTGGAGATTACCGGTGTAGGGATAAATGACATCAACGGAAACAGGAACGGGTTTTTCGACAATGGGGAAACGGTATTTGCCGAGATTAAGGCTGCCAACAAGGGTCGGCAGGATATCCATGGGATTACGGCTTTAATCGCGACTAAGGATCAATACTTTAAAATAGACGATGACCACAACGAAGCCGATGTGCTGGGCAAAGGTCTTGAGCATACCTTCCGTTTTCAGCTATCGCTTCCGGCGGGTGCGCCAAAGGGTTATTTCGCCGATTTCAGCGCTGATATCAGCTCAGCTGAGGGATATGCCGCCACCCTCGGTTTTCAGCTGAACAATATCTTCGGATATTACGACGATTTTGAAAAGGGGGTGAACGGGTGGACCCACGCTTCGTACGGAACCACTTCCAACAGTCACGACGACTGGCAGCTGGGCACGCCGGCGGGTAAAGCCTCCGATCCTGATCATGCCTGGTCGGGTATCAATTGCTGGGGAACCGATATGGGCTGGGATTCTTATGCAGGCACCAGCTGGGATGGTTTCTATCAGGCCAGTGTTTACAATTACCTGCAGAGTCCGGTGATCGATTGCTCCAACCTGAAAAATACGGGTCTCAAATTCAGGCGCTGGCTGAACATCAGGATCAGCGATTATGCCCGGATCAGGGTGAACAATAAGATTGTATGGGAGAACGGGCAGCTCGGAATCATTGATAACTCATGGACTGAACAGATCATCGATATTTCCGCCATTGCCGATCATAATCCTTCGGTGACCATCACTTTCGAGCTGGAAAGCAACAGCAGCGGTACGGCGGGTGGCTGGAACATCGATGATGTGATCGTGGGAAATGACCTGGCTTCCGGATCAAACTCCGCGGAGGCCATTCCCCTGGCGGGTGAGGCGGTGCTCTACAATTCGTGGCCTAATCCATTCAATTCACTGGCAACGATTCCGTATTTTACTCCTGATAACGGCACCACAGAGCTGGCCATTTACGACCAGGCGGGAAATAAAATCAGAATATTGGTTTCCGGTTATCAGTTATCGGGAATGCATGAAACGGTGTGGGACGGGAGGAACACAAGAGGCCAAGCGGTGCCATCGGGGATCTATTTCTATCGGCTGAAGACTATTAAGGCGGTTATAACCAAACGATTAATCGCTATCCACTGACGACAGAGAGGGTTAAATGAAGTTGAAAGGTTGAGATTCGAAGACCAATTCTGAATGCTGAAATTACAGATCCAAGTGTGCATGAAGTACCCTTAATTCTTAAAACTTTATTCCTGCAACTAATTTCTGCCTTCTGCCCTCTGCCTTCTGCCTTCTGCCCTCTGCCTTCTGCCATCTGTCTTATTCGGCGACCGCCGGAGGCGTCGGAGCGGGAGCAACCGGTGCATCGGCTTTCCAGAGTTTCACGTTAACCGCTGCCGGTCCGCGCTGGCCATTCTCGATTTCAAAATTCACGATGTTGTCCTGCTGAATATCTTCCATGAAATTATTCACGTGAACAAACACGCTCTGCTGCGATTCCAGGTCGCGGATGAATCCGAATCCCTTTGAATCATTGAAAAATGTGAGAATGCCCTTTCTGATCGGGTTGGTCATCTGGGAGGCATCGCGTTTGGGGATGCTGATTTCAATATCTTCGAGTTTGGTCTGCTTTCTTCTGTCGAATTCCGGAGGAGTCGATGAGAGCATGCCGAATTCATCGACATAGGCAATCATGTTATTGGTGCCGCCACCATCTTCTTTTCTGAGAATCCGCTTCTTTTCTTTGTCCTTGCGCTTCTTGTCCTGTTTGCTACGTACTTCTTTTTTGTTGCTTGTTTCCTGCGACCTACCCATAAATTGCTTATTTATTACATATTGAATCGGGGGACAAGGTAGGCTTAAATAATGTAATTTTGCTCTACTTCCTAAAATTCAGGAACATGAAAGTTAGATACGTGCTCTGTTTAATGTTGATGAGTGCACTGATAATATCCTGCTCTAAAGAAAAGACAGATATTATTATCGGATTGAATGAACCCATTCAGCATGATGATTTTCAATATTCGGCCACCGGATTTTCCATCAGGAAGCAGATCGGCGAAAACCAGTCGGCCCTGGTGGCTGCAGGCAACTATTATATTGTATCATTTCACGTGCGCAACGATGCCAAACGGGTGAATCATCCCTGGGATAACACGGTGGCCTATATCATGGACGATGCGGGAAAAACGTATGACAACATTCCGGAAGCCCAGAAAAATTTAAATATGATTGATCCCTTCGGATGGAAGCAGAAATATGTAACTGCTTATCAATCTTCAGATTCCACACGATTTGTTTTCGATTTGCCTAAGCACCCCAGCAAGCCATGCCTGATGGTGAGAGGCCAAACGCTCATGGGTGATTTCTTCGACGGAGGACGGTTTAAGAGGACGAAGATCAGGCTGTATTAGGGTCGAAGAAGAAGATCGAAAGACGAAGAGCAAGACCGGAAGACGGTAGACGGAAGACGGAACGCGTGACGCAGAAGAACGAGAATTGGTCCTCGAATCTCAACCTTTCAACTTCATTTAACCATATGTCATCCCCGCGTAGGCGCAGCCGGAAGCGGGGACCTTTATCCTGCGTACCGCACTAATTGAATTAATCCTCCGGTTGAAACCGGAGTCTGTTAATATAAGAACCCAATTACCCTCAATGCCTTCTTCAATTAGCACATTACCACATTAGCACATTAGTACATTACCACATTAATAAATATTTTTTCGTAATATCAGGGTGTAATGAGCTGGTTTAACGTTATTTAATTAACGGAGGAGTTAGATATGGATAAATCTGATCAAAATCTTCTGAAAGAAATTCAGGAATTAAAATCGACTGTGGAGACCATGGGCTCGAAAATCGCCGATATGGAGCGCAAGTTCTCCCGCCTTGAGGCATCACCCATGAAACGGTACCTGCTTTACTGGAATCCGGATGCTGAGGATGATGCGGAGGCCCCGCAGGTTGAAAGCAAGGGTCTTGAGTCAACAATCGGTGAAGATGGCTTTGCCTGGCTGAGCAGCTTCATCATCATGTTCCTGGTGATTTTCCTGATGGTGCTTTTCCAGAAAAAAGCTGGTTCGCTTTCGGCTACCGTAACCGGACTGATTGCCACCGGCGGTGTATTCCTGCTGACCAACTTTCTTCGTGTCAAGTTCCCCACACAGGTATACCGCATCAGGATGGGAGCCTATCTGCTGCTTTATTATGTGGTGCTTCGCATGCACTTCTTCAGCGCAGAACCTGTGATTGAAAGCAGAACATTGGGAACGCTGCTGCTGCTTATCCCGGTGATCGCCCAATTTATTTTTGCCTTAAAAAACAAATCACAGCTCCTGGTTTGCCTCGGTCTGATCATGCTTCTCGCTACTGGCCTTTTTTCCGATGCCACCCTGGTTATCCTCGCGGCCGGAACCGTTGCCACCCTGATTTCTGTCGTGTTGTATATTCGCTTCTCCTGGTCGAATCAGATGATGTTCACCCTATTCCTGGTTTACTTCACTCATCTGATATGGCTTTTTGGCAATCCCATTGGCGGCCATACTTTCCAGATGGTTTCATCGCCCCAGGCCAATTATATTTTCCTGTTTTCCTATGGAATTCTCTTCTCCCTGGGCTCGCTGTTTTTTCAGCGGAAGGAGGCCCCGGCAAATTTTGTGGTCTCGGTAAATATCTGGAATGCACTCCTGTTTTCGGGCATTTTTCTCATGCAGATAACCAAATTTTATGCGGCGGATTACATGATTTTCTTTATCCTGATCGCTGTCTTTACCATGACTTATGCCGCATTGCTGAAAACGCAGAATAAAAATGCATTCATTATTGCTTTCTATGCCTGCATTAGTTTTGTGGCGATCAGTGTTACGATTTACGGTTTTGCCGGTCTGCCGGGTTCCTACCTGTGGCTGGCCCTCCAGAGCATCCTCGTTGTTTCGGTCGCCCTGTGGTTCCGACTTAAACTCATCGTTATCGTCAACGTTTTTCTATTTCTCGGCCTGCTAGTTTTTTACCTTATCCAGACAAAACCTATCAATTCCATCGATATTGTTTTTACGCTGGTTGCGCTGGTTACCGCACGGATACTGTTCTGGCAGAAGGAGCGCCTGACCCTGAAAAATGATGTGTTGCGAAATTTCTACCTGATCTCTGCCTTTTTTCTGGTTCCGTTCACTCTCTATCATGCCGTCCCAAAACAGTTTGTTACCCTTTCGTGGGTGGGCGCTGCTGCCCTGTTTTTCGGCCTTAGTTTCTGGTGGAAAATTTTGAAATACCGCTGGATGTCTCTGGGACTCCTGATAATGGCCATCTTCTATCTTTTCCTTTTCGATCTTAAAACGATGGATGTTGGATTCCGTGTGGTGGCGCTGCTGATTGTGGCTGCCATTACGCTCGGCGGATCGCTGTATTATACGAATATCCGAAGAAGAAGAACGATTTCCGAAGAAGAAGACCGGTAGACGAAAGACAGAAAAAGGCACCCTCGACAGAGTTGTCATCCCCGAGCAGGCGGAGCCTGAGTCGGGGACCTCGTCGCATACCGCGGAACTATGCAGGTGGGGACCTCGTCGCATACCGCGGAACTATGCAGGTGGGGACCTCGTCGCATACCGCGGAACTATGCAGGTGGGGACCTCGTCGCATACCGCGGAACTA
>CAILAQ010000660.1 GCA_903832165.1 uncultured Bacteroidota bacterium
ATTAATAAGATGGACCGCACAGGTGCTGATTTCTCAGAGGTTGTAGCTCAGATGAATACCAACCTTGATGCAAACGCAATTCCGTTTCATATTCCTATCGGCGTGGAAGAAAGCTTCGAAGGGATTATCGATATTCTTGAACGAAAAGCCTATGCATTTTCAGATTATGACAGGATAGAAATAGCCATTCCTGATGATTACCTGGAACGCTGCGATGAAGCCAGAGCCTTCCTGGTAGAAAAACTGGCCGATTACAATGATGACCTGATGAACCTTTTCCTGGAAGATCAGGATATCAGCACCGAAGTTTTGAAGGCTGCTGCACGCGATGCCACCATCAAATTGCTGATTACCCCGGTATTCTGCGGTGCCGCCTATAAAAACAAAGGAGTTCAGCTGCTTCTGGATGCCGTTATTGATTACCTGCCATCACCAATTGATAAAGGAGCCGTGATTGGCACTGATATCGACGATATTGAAAAATCGCATACCCGCTGCCCTTCAGCTAAAGATCCTTTTGCTGCCCTGGCTTTCAAATTGATTACTGACCCCTTTGTCGGACAACAAACTTTTATCCGGATTTATTCAGGAAAATTAACTTCCGGCATGGCTATTCTGAATTCCACCAAAGGTAAATCTGAAAGGATTGGCCGTGTCATGAGAATTCATGCCAAGGACCGGGAAGAAATTCATGAAGCCGGTCCGGGTGAGATCGTTGCTCTTATCGGTATGAAGATCACAAAAACAGGAGATACCCTGTGCGATCCTCAGCATCCGATTTGTTTGGAAAACATTACTATTCCGCCTGCTGTTATTGAACTTAAAGTCACTCCCCCAAGCCAGAAAGAGCAGCAAAAAATGGGTGAGGCACTAAAGAAAATGGCCAACGAGGATCCTTCTTTTAATGTCAGGGTTGATGAAGAGACTAATGAAACCATTATTGCCGGAATGGGAGAACTTCACCTTGAAATCATTATTGACCGCGTTAAGCATGAATTCGGTGTGGAAATTGAAATTGGCGAACCTGCTGTCGCCTTCCGCGAAACAATCAACGAAGAAGTCGAAAGCAACTATAAACATTCAAAGCAAACCGGAGGTAAAGGTCAATTTGCTCATGTTGTCATGCGCATTGAGCCAAATCCCGGAAAAGGTTTTGAATTTGTTGATAAAATCAAGGGCGGTGCTATACCAACCGAATATATTCCTTCCGTAAAGAAAGGCATCGAAAAAACACTTGAACGGGGTATTCTGGCCGGATTTCCAGTGGTCGACGTTAAAGTGGTCCTGCTCGATGGCGGCTTTCATCCTGTTGATTCAAGTGACATGGCTTTCCAGACTTGTGCCTCAATCGGATTTAAAAATGGCTTCATGAAGGCAAATCCAGTCCTCCTGGAACCGGTAATGAATATTGAAGTCAATACACCTGATGATTATATCGGAGAAATCGTTGGTAACCTTAACCGCCGCCGCGGAAAAATAGAATCCATGCGCCGTCACCGCAAAGGTTCGCAAAAGGTTAACGGGCATGTTCCGCTTCAGGAAATGTTCGGATATGCCACTGCGCTAAGAAACCTTTCAAGCGGCCGTGCCAGCTACTCTATGGAATTCTTCCAGTATATGCCGGTTCCTCCTTCCATGCAAACCGAGCAACTGGAGAAAATCCGGAAGAATAAGGAAAAGTAACATTACATGATTAATCAAACGGGTTTTTCTATCTTTCGGTGGATTGACCCGTTTTTTTATGCTCAGGATTTTCCCCTTTTTAACTGTACTGCTGGTGCTAACGCAATGCTCCTCAGGAAGTCGCTTTCTGAATGACAAAGCATTGATATATAGAGAGTATGACAATGGAGAGTATAGCTCTGCTTCAATGCTCATCGAGAAGACCATGCAATTACCAG
>CAILAQ010000661.1 GCA_903832165.1 uncultured Bacteroidota bacterium
CCTTCAATTCAATATCCTCAACTTGAACATCTGTCGAGATTTTTTGTATCCTCTTTGCTTTTATTTTTGAAGGGAACATAAAATCTGCAGCTAATCTTTTAGCTGGATCCAGTAATTGCCTGACTGCAAAATGAATATCTTGAAGGGAATGCTTCTTTTCTTTCATTGCTAACATTTGTGCCTTCATTATTTCCTTTTTGTCTGCATCTTGGAAAAAACGCTCAAAAAATCCAGTCATCGGCGCAGCAAATTGACCACCCCCCAAAGGGTCTTCTAAAAGGCTTCCGACAAAGCCAAAATTGGGCTTCCGGCGGAGCAAACTGACCACCCCCTTCAAAATGATTTTATAGCTGCTGATTAGCGGCATGTTTGAGTAATGTTGGCACCGTTTCAACATTATTTAAAATGTCTAATAAATTAATCAGTATGAGTAAAGTACGCAGTGTGATCAGGCTGTACACCGAAGGTGTCAGCAAGCTCTCGATCGGGGAGCGGACCGGTTTGCCAAGGAACACGGTCAAAAAGTATATCCGGCTGTTTTTGGCATCCGGATTGAGTTTGGACGAGGTGGAAAAGATGGATGAGGCGGTGCTCGAGAAGTTGTTCATGGACATGACCCGCCGGGACGGCCTTATCGAAGATCCACGTTACCAGACGCTAATCAGCCTCTTTCCAGAGTTAGACAAGAAGCTGAAGCGCCGGGAGAACTCCCGGGAAAAGCTCTGGAAGCAGTATATTGAACAACATCCGGACGGTTACCAGCTGACCGCTTTTAAATTGTATTACCGCCGGTGGAAGAAGGTTCACAACTCCCCGATGCATATTGAGCATCCGGCTGGGGAAAAGATGTATGTGGATTATGCCGGGGAGAAGCTGAAGTACCTGGATCCGTTTACCGGAGAAGTCTGTGAAGCCGAGGTGTTTGTTGCCATCCTTGGCGCCAGTCAGCTGACCTATGTTGAGGCCACTCACAGCCAAAAGAAAGAGGACTTTATACGCTCGTGCGAAAATGCCCTGCACTTCTATGGTGGGGCGCCGAAGGCCATTGTAACCGACAACCTGAAGTCTGCCGTAGTCAAGAGTAACAAGTACGAACCCACCCTGAACCAGGCGTTCCATGATTTTGTGAGCCATTACACGATGGCCGCCCTTCCTGCCGGGCCTTACAAGCCCAAGCACAAAGCCCTGGTGGAAGGGGTCGTCAAGATCATTTACCGGACCATTTACGGGGAAGTGAACAAAGAGGTGTACTCGGGACTGGAGAGCCTGAACCGGGCCATAGCGGCCGCTCTGGAAGCGCATAACAACCGGCTTTTAAATGGCCGGCCTTACAGCCGCAGATACTTGTTCGAAGACACTGAACGGGATCTGCTGCAGCCACTGCCGGCCACACAGTATGAGATCAAATACCGGAAGGTGGTGACCGTGATGAAGAACAACTACGTCAGTCTGAGCGATGACAAGCACTATTACAGCGTTCCCTACCGGTTTATTGGCAAGAAGGTGACTCTGCTGTATAGCCAGACCGAGATAGAGGTTTATTACCATTACGAACGGATCGCCTTCCACCCGAGGAATAGAAAGCCGTTTGGCCATACCACGGTAGAAGATCACCTGGCATCCAGGCACCGGTTCATGAGCGACTGGAACCCGGATAAGTTTATCCAACGGGCTTCAGAAGTCGGGCCCGACACGAAAGCCTATATCATTGGCATTCTCAACAGTCGCCACCACCCCGAGCAAGCCTACAAATCCTGCCAGGGGGTATTAAGCTTTGTTGCACGGGTGGGAAAGGAAAGGCTGAACAGTGCCTGTCGTCGGGCCCTGTATTACGGCGATTACGGATATCATACCATCCGGGTGATCCTGGAAAAGGGTCTGGATCAAAGCGAACCGGAGTCGGATGAAGAAAAGAAACCGCTTCCCTGGCATCCAAACATCCGTGGACCCAGGTATTATGCCTGAAAAGAAGTAATCAATCTTACCGGGCCGCGGCCCGGTAAGATTTTGTTTAATAATCAAATTAATAAAAAAAGAAAACTATGAATGAAGAAACAGTGCACAGAATGAAGCAAATGAAACTGTTGGGCATGGCTGCCGCCTTCCGGGCCGGCATGGAACAAGATCAACTAGTCAACCTGACCAACGACCAGATGGTGTCCATGCTGATCGAAGCGGAATGGGACGACCGCAACAACCGGCGCATTGAAAGACGCCTGCGCCAGGCCAAGTTCCGCTATAGCGCGAACATGGAACAGATTCTTTTCAATCAGGACCGGAATCTGGACAAAAACCAGTTGATGCGCCTGGCCGAATGCGGCTTTATCGACAAGGCCGAAAACATTATGATCACTGGTAAAACCGGAGTTGGCAAGAGTTATATCGCCTCTGCACTCGGCAACCAGGCCTGCACGCTGGGCTACAAAGCCATCTATGCCAACACCGGCAAGTTGATGTCCCGACTGAAAATGGCGAAGGCCGACGGTTCGTATCTGAAAGAAATAGCCCGCATTGAAAAACATGACCTCCTGATCCTGGATGATTTTGGGTTGCAGCCCTTTGACAATCAAAACCGTTCTGCCTTGATGGAGATCGTCGAAGATCGTCACAGCAAACGATCCACCATCATCACCTCCCAGTGGCCCATATCCGATTGGCATGAGATCATCGGTGAGCAAACTGTTGCCGATGCTATCTTAGACCGGATTGTTCACAGTGCCCACCGCATGGAACTGGAAGGACCTTCACTTCGAGAGAAGCTCTCTGGGAAGCAAACACATCTGATAGAATTGCATTAACAAAAAAGTTATCTTTAACATCAACTAAAAAAGCAGCTTGAATGATCGATTTGAAGTGGGGTAAAAAGACTGGTCAGAAAGTCCGCCGGGAGGTGGTCAATTTACTGCGCCGATAGGTGGTCAATTTAAGCGTTTCGTCCACTCTCCTCGTATTACTGATTATGAAAATGAATCGGTGAATGTTGTAAATCTTAGAGAAATCGAC
>CAILAQ010000662.1 GCA_903832165.1 uncultured Bacteroidota bacterium
AATTGGTTCGCCTTCGGCTCACTAATAGGTTCGGCTGGCGCCGAACTAATATAAAAAAAGAAACCCCTGTAAACACTTGGTCTACAGGGGTTTTCGATTTTTGAGGCGGTCGCGACGGGACTCGAACCCGCGACCCTCGGCGTGACAGGCCGATATTCTAACCAACTGAACTACACGACCTCGTTTGATCGAGGTGCAAATGTACACGAATTTTTCATTCCTGCAAGGTGCAATAGCAAAAAATAGTATTTGCTTACTGCCTATTGCCTATTGCCTACTGCCGACTGCCTACTTCTTCCTCCAGCTCTCAACTTCCTTACTGTCGCGGAGCATATCCCGGATATTATCGATCTCCGGTGATTCCTTCACTGCTTTCCAGTTGAACTTTTCATCATAAGGATCCAGTGCTTTTGCCGGATCGAATATCCGAAGGTCAACCGAAATGGCCTGATATGGAGTGAAATCAGGCGTTAAAGTAAACAGATCAGATAAGTCCGTTGCCCCGGCATCGTACTGGTTCAGGTAGGGAATGCCGTGGATATTCCAGAATGTCTTGAAAATACTCCCGAAACTGGCGTGGGTGTGGGATACGTAATTCTTCTTTGAATAAGGGGAAATCACCATAAGAACACTCCGGTGAGCATCGACATGGTCGGCTCCGCCCTGAGCATCATCCTCGGTTATTACGATTGCCATGTTTTTCCAGTAAGGGGTGTTGCTCAGGAATTCTACCAGGCGTCCTATGGCCAGGTCATTATCACACATATAACTTTCCCGGAACGGGTATCCCGCTTCAGGACGCTCGCCGGCACCATGATCATTGGGAACGATGATCGTCATGACAGATGGAAATTCAGGGTTTGAGCCAATGGTTGACTGTTGCAGGTTGCCGGTTGCAGGTTGGGCCCATTTTTCATTGTAAACCTTGATAAACTGATCAATACGAAACTGATCCGGTATTGCCATATTATACGTTGGATACTCTCTGGATGTATTGGCAAAAAGCGGAGCAGGCATCGGAAAATTGGCCAGATGGCGGATGCCCGTATATTTATATTCCGGTTGATAAGCACCGGGTTCGAACATGATGGAAAATCCAAAATTAAAGAATGGGATTTTGTTGCGGTCAAGATGGTCCCACATCGATCCTGCCTCATTATAATCCTCCGGATAAATCGCCCCTGCAGCGCCCGTAAAGCCCAGCATGCCGGGGGCTTTTGATGTTGCCACATATTCCCGGTTCCCTCCATAATTAGCCGGTACAGTGGCTTCTACCCATTCATTCGGATAGGTGTTTACCAGCCAGCGATGCCCGTCGGCCGAAACATCAGAATCAACATAGAAATTGTCGGAAATCGCAAACCGGTTTGCCAGGGCAAGGTGATTTATCATAACATCAGCCTTTTCGATAACCGGATTTTTTGCCCTATTGGTAAAGGTAGCCCCGGCACCATAACGGGCCATGGAAGGTTCCCCATGACCGGCTTTCACCTGCCCGAAGATTTCATCATAAGTGCGGTTCTCCTTGGAAACAAAGACGATATATTTTATCGGGGATTTTGAATATCCGGGGTACAGGGGGACCGGATTATCTTTCCGTGCAATAAATGAAGGATCTGTCGCTTTTTTCATCAGGAAGTTCATCGATACAACATCTTTGGTAAGCTTTTCAAGCTGGCTGTCCGAGGGAATATCCAAAACTGTTACCGACCCTTTCATGAGGCTTCCGATATAAGTTCCTTCGGGGCCTTTCAGGAAATCGGGACCTCCGTTTGGTCCACTGCCAAAGCCTTTTGCATTTGTGACAATCAATTTTTTCCCATCGGGTGTTACCTTGATTTTTGCCGGAAACCAGCCAACCGGAATATGCCCGATCACACTTTTGGTGGGGATATCAATAACAGCTACAGAATTGATCCCTGATTCAGCAACGAACAGCCGTTTCTGATCAGGAGAAACAGCGAGTCCAAAAGGAATAATTCCCCTAAAATGGCGCAGGCGCTGG
>CAILAQ010000663.1 GCA_903832165.1 uncultured Bacteroidota bacterium
ATCTCAGCTTTTTCCAGCATCTCATCAAAGCGCTGCATTGCTGTACCGGAGGTGGCAGGACGGGCGACACGCTTTTCCGGCTTGGCGGTTTTGTCTGCCAGTTCAGGATAAACACGGTCCCATTCCCAATCTTCAGGCAGCGGTTCAAATCCGGCAAAGAAGAAAATTACTGCTTCAGTACCCAGCCCTACGATCAGGAAATAACTGGAAAGCGGGTAGTGCTCCAGCTTCATCAGAGCTCCGATCATAACCACACTGGCACCCCAGCTATAGAGATAACCCATAAAGGTTTTCCACCACTTTTGCTGAACAAATTCGCTGATTCTCATATAAAAGATTTATTATTTTTCAATACCCATTGTTGAACGAACGCAACGGAATCCGATATAGGATTTTGCCGAATCCTGGTACTCATAGGCACGGGTACCATTCTGCAGATAGCTGGCAATATCTTTCCAGGAACCACCTCTCACCACTTTTCTCTTCATTACAGGAGATTCATTTGGCAGGGCGCTGTATTCATAATTCGGATTCATATCATGTGTAAAGCTGTATGCAGCTTCATCAAATGCTGAGCTGGTCCATTCGGCAACGTTGCCGGCCATGTCATAGAGATTATAGTCGTTGGGCTCAAAAGAACCAACCGGTGATGGTTTAAGGAATCCATCGTCGACATAGTTTCCACGGAGCGGCTTGAAGTTCGCCAGAAAGCATCCCTTACTGTTACGAGTATACGGACTTCCCCATGGATACATGGAGAGGTTCCTGCCTCCGCGGGCCGCATATTCCCATTCATATTCGGTTGGGAGCCTGTAGTTCTGAACCACTGCCCCACCCTTGCTCTGTACGAGGAAGTTGTTGTAGAGCTGGGTTCTCCAAACGCAGAATGCCTGGCATTGTTCCCAGGTTACACCAACAGTCGGATAATCATCAAATCCCGGATGCCAGAAATACATTTTAGCCATCGGATCATTGTAACTGTAGGTAAAATCAGATATCCAGCTGAGAGTATCAGGATAGATATTGATCTGATATGATTTCACAAACTTGGACCGGTCTGAAGCCAGGGCTGCATCCTGATAATAGGTTTTTGATTTATCTGAATTCTGTACGGCACGGCTGAAATTGCGCTTCTCTTTGGCCGCTTCCTGATAATTAATATCCTGATATGAGTATACTAATTTTCTGGTATCGAGTTCCTTGCGACGGAAAAATCTTTCACTTTCAGGAATATAAAGGGCTTCAAGGGCTGTCACCACATCAGGATCCCGTAAGTCAATTTTCGTTTCCCAGTTGATGAAAGGAGGATCGATTGGATTTTTGTTAGCATCTTCAGAGATGAGAAATTCATCCGGCATAGTTTCACCTAAGGTCTTGCGGGCAAGTGAATCGATTACCCAATGTACAAACTGACGATATTCGTTGTTGGTGATTTCTGTTTCATCCATCCAGAAAGCATCAACCGAAATGGTCTTTGATTGAGAATTCATGGCAAATGTGGGATCCTCGTCATTCGGTCCAACCACAAAAGAACCCATAGGAACTTTAACCATTCCGTATGGATCCGGCTCGAACCATTTTTCCCTCTTTTGTACACCAATCAGCTCGCCATTTCCGGTACTTGAACTGTTACATCCATTAAGTACCAGGGCTGCAATCAAACTAAGGAAAATTATCTTCTTCATATCATTCTATAATCGAGTATATTATAAAAATCTCACGCTTTTGTACCGCTGTGAATACTTGTCTGTTTTGATTTCCAGATTATATCCCAGCATGAATTCAACAGTGCCATTGCTGTAGGCACCAATAGCCGATGTGGTAAAGTCATACGATATCCCCAATCGAAGTCCGTTGGGCAATTCCGTGCCAACCAAAGCGGCTACAGCATCTCCGAGCCTGTAAGTAACGCCTCCCCAAAATCTTTTATTGTATAGCACCAGCAGATTAACATCCATCTGATAGGAGGCGCCATCGGATTTTGCGAATACCGAAGGCTGGATTTCGAAGATCGGGTTGGCAAGTTTAATCAGGTAACCGGCAGTTGCATAATAGTGTCTTCTCATTTTCATCATGGCACCTGAACCAAAATCGATAGTCGGCTCCAGAAGGTGCGCAGTGGAAATGCCGGCATATAACCGATCGGTATTGTAAAAAACGCCCAGGCCCATATCAAAATTCATTGAGGTTACCGCCTCACTTGGAATTGCAGGGTCCTGTGTGGCAGGGCTGTGTTTATCATCGTCGGGAACACTCCACTTTCCATCGATAGCCTTGCTGAGCAATCCTATATTCAGTCCGATACCCAGTTTTCCGTCACCCAGGTCCATCCGGTAAGCGTAATCAAGGGTTATCGACATATTCTTTTCGAATCCGAGGCGGTCATCCATGAAGGTAAGACCAACGCCACTGGGAATATTCAGTGGTTTTACCGGAGTATGCACGCTGAAGAGGGTTGTTTTCGGATTTCCTGCCAGGCCCATCCATTGCTGACGATTGATCATGCCGGCGCTGAGCATCCCCTGCCCCCCCGCAAATCCAGGATTAACAGCCAGTTGATTAAACATATTGTGGGTGAATTGGGGATCCTGCTGCGAAAAAGCGTAGCCTCCCGTTAATCCAACGAGGACCAGTAAAATAAGATTTTTGATCCGAAAACTTTTCATTCCCAAATTTAAGTCAGTAAAGATAAGCGAAAAAATAAATACACAGCATGGTCAATAACGCAAAGGGTTTGCCTATAGTATACGATATGTTTTATGACAGCCGGCGATAATGATTCCACCATCGGTCAGGAACTTCACCATCACTGGCAATCTGGTAATCTCGCGGAGAGCACGCTACATATAATGAACGCGGGTATTTGGTTTCCGGATAAGGAATCTCCATCCACCACCTTCCTGATACCGGACTTTTATAAAAAGTTAAGTTGAACCCCGTGTTTGGAAGATTGATCAAATACTTCTGATACAGTTTGATATCCCCAAAAGGATAGTCTGATTTACGTTGTAAAACACCCTGAAGGAAATGCCAGATCATTTGTGCAGCCAAAGCAGACGTTTGCCCTCCCCTGTCGCGGTCGGGCTGAAATCCGGCCAATCCGAAAAGTGTAAGTTTATCGCTTAATCCGGCAAATCTGGCCAATTGGCATGATTCTTCAGCGGTGAATCCGTTGGCCGACGGGAAAGTCACCCCCGGAGCCTCTGTCTGACGAACAGCATTCATGGAAAAAAATACAAGATCAGAGTTCCGGAATACCGGTTCCGATTCACGCATATCTTCACGTAATGCCCCGAGTCTGTGATACTCAAAATATAATTCACCCATGCGGTCGAAACACGCAGTTTCATTGAGATAAGACTGATAGCCCAAGTGAACAAAATCGTACAGGCAGCCTTCGGGTTCAGAAACGAGCTTATTAAGGTAATGGCTCCTGTGCACTTCAGCCTCGGGCATGATATCCATTACGGAATCTATAACTGCCAGATTGTAAGGCGTTTCTAAACGCGTATATGCCTTTCCGCAAGTTAGCACGTCGTGTGTGTCGCGACCAATAAGGACAATAGTTTTATTCGCCTTTCCCAGCTCGGTGATTACATCCATGATGCCAATACAGGTATCGGCACCGGTTTTTCCCTCCCGAAAATTACCAAGGTCAACCAGGTCACCTGCAGGAAGTACCCCCGAAAGGCCATATAAATAAGTACGGATTTCATCGGCAAGTATGGGGTTTCCAATTCCGGCCAAGACTATTTTCGCTGCTCCGACATTGGGTTTCTTGCCCTTTTTCCGATGGATACCTGTGTTCCCGCTTACGGGATTGAGAATTCTGTCATCGGTGTGAACAGCCAATGGACCAACAGGATCAAAGTAGAGTAAAATTTCCTGTAATGATGGCATATTCAATATCTATTTGTCGTTTGAACTCTTAGCAATCAAGGCTTTGCAATCCTCCAAAGTCAAAGCGGCGGGATCCTGTGTTTTCGGAATTTTGAAATTCTTCTTTTTGAAAGAGATATAGGGACCAAAGCGGCCATTCAGGACTTTCAGCTCCGGTTCTTCCTCAAATTCCCGTATCACCCTCATCAGGTCAGCACTCCGCTTTTCAGTTATGATAACCATGGCTCGATCAAGATCGACGGTCATCGGGTCATCAACTCCCTTCTTGAGGGAATAAAAAGCACTTTTATGCCTGATATAAGGACCAAAACGACCAACGCCTACAGTAACTGCTGCGTCTTCAAAATCACCTATCGATCTGGGCAGGGCAAAAAGTTTGATGGCCTCCTCCATGGTGATGGTCTCGATCAGCTGACCTTTGGCCAGACGAGCAAAACGCGGCTTGCTGTCATCACTGGCCACACCAACCTGGACCATCGGGCCATACCGGCCGATCTTGACCACAACGGGCTCACCAGTTTCAGGATGATTACCCAGCGAACGTTCGCCAGAGCTGCGCGATGAAGTTTTCTGCGTAAGATCAACCTGCTCATGGAAAGGTTTATAGAAACGATGGATCATTTCATACCATACCATTTTACCATCGGCTATTTCATCAAATTCCTCTTCAACACTGGCGGTAAAATTAAAATCGACAATATTCCCGAAATGCTCGGTCAGAAAGTCATTGACTACCATTCCAATATCCGTTGGAAATAGCTTTGATTTCTCAAAGCCAGTTTTCTCATTTTTAACGAACCCGGTAATCTTGCCATCCTTCAGCTTCAGTCCGTCGAGACTCCGTACGGTTCCAATCCGGTCTTCCTTGACCACATATTCGCGGGTCTGGATAGTGGATATTGTCGGTGCAAAAGTGGATGGACGGCCAATGCCCAGCTCTTCCAATTTCTTAACCAGACTGGCTTCGGTATACCTGGCCGGAGCATGCGAAAAACGCTGCATGGCTTCAATGGATTCCATGTTCAGAGCTTGTCCCTGCTTCAATGGCGGAATCAGTTCCGATCCGCTTTCACCGTTTTCGTCATCAGTGCTTTCGCGATAAACACGCATGAATCCATCAAACAGAAGAACCTCGCCCGTTGCAACCAGAGTCTCTTTACGATTTGATATCCTGATATTTACAGTGGTTTTTTCCAATAAGGCCTCGCTCATCTGGGAAGCTATGGTACGCTTCCAGATCAGTTCATACAATTTCTTTTCATTCGCGGGACCGGCAATTTCCGAATGTTCCATGTAGGTGGGACGAATAGCTTCATGAGCTTCCTGAGCACCCCTGGACTTAGTTTTGTATTGTCTGGTTTTAAGATATTTTTCTCCGAACTCGCTAAGAATTGCCTTTTTTGTGGTACCGATTGCAAGGTCCGACAGGTTTACCGAGTCGGTACGCATATAGGTGATCTTACCGGCTTCATACAATTTCTGGGCGATGGTCATGGTCTGGGAAACGGAAAACCCATATTTCCTGCTCGCCTCCTGCTGAAGGGTTGAGGTGGTAAAAGGTGGCGAAGGCGATTTTTTCACCGGTTTGGTTTCAACTCCATCCACGGTAAATTCCGCAGTCCTGCAGCTTTCCAGGAAGGCCATAGTCTCCTCCCGTGTGGCGAATTTCTTGTCGAGTTCAGCTTTCAATTCTGTAATCTTACCATCAGAACCAGCTACCTCAAAAACAGCAACCACACGGTAAACAGGTACTGTATTAAAATTAAGTACCTCACGTTCCCGTTCAACCAGAAGTCTGACGGCCACACTTTGTACGCGTCCGGCAGAAAGGGAAGGTTTAACTTTTTTCCATAAAACCGGACTTAACTCAAATCCGACCAGGCGATCAAGTACACGGCGTGCCTGTTGAGCGTTTACCAGGTTCTGATCGATCGGCCTTGGATTCTGAATGGCTTTCAGAATAGCTTCTTTCGTAATCTCATGAAAAACAATACGTTTGGCTTTCTCAGGAGCAATGCCCAATACTTCCGCCAGGTGCCATGAAATGGCCTCCCCTTCGCGGTCCTCGTCAGAAGCCAGCCACACCTGTGCAGATTCCTGCGCAAGTTTCTTCAGTTCGGCAACTACTTTCTTCTTATCCGGAGATATAATATAATGGGGTTCGTAGTTCTTTTTGATATTAATTCCGAACTCCTTTTTAGCTAAATCCCTGATATGTCCATAGCTGGATTTAACCAGGAAGTCCTTCCCCAGAAATTTCTCTATAGTTTTCGCTTTAGCGGGTGATTCTACAATTACAAGATTCTCAGCCATTTTCGATTGGTTCCTTTTAAAAAAATCGCACAAAGATTAAATAATTTTCTGAAGTATATATACGTTTAATAAGGTGAAATGGAAAAACAGTACTTAAAAAGGTGACGAGTGACAGGTGACGGGTGACAATAAGATGTGGCGAGTGACAGGTGACAGGTGACAAGAAAAATAGTTTTCATGGAGGGAATTAATGAAACATATTATAATGCACATAATAATCAATTACCACAAACTCTGTCACTAGTCACTTGTCACCCGTCACTCGTCACAGTAGTGCGTGTCTCGTGTCACGAGTTTATCATTAACTTTGCACCGTAATTTTTCGACCTATATGAAAGAAGCAGATCAGACAAAAAGATATTTAAAAATATTCTGGCTAATTTTTGGAGGGGGAGTGATTTTCATCTTTCTCTTCTTTACTATGATATCCTATGGGTTGCTGGGATTTATGCCCTCCTTTGACAGCCTTGAAAATCCAATGATTGAAGCCACTCAGATCATATCTGAAGATGGTGTGGCTTTGGGCACCTTCTTTTCTGCTCAGGAAAACCGGGAAATCGTACCATTCAATAAGATCAGCCCTTACATGATCGGTGCTATCATATCTATTGAAGATCAGCGGTATTACAAACATTCAGGCATTGACTTTCTTGGACTGATGAGGGTATTGGTAAAAAGCGTGATACTGAGGCAGGATACCGGCGGAGGGAGCACGCTGACCCAGCAGCTGGCCAAGATGCTATTCCCGCGCGAAGACTCCCTGAACCACATCGGTTTTGCGGTTAGGAAATTCCGCGAATGGGTAATAGCGGTAAAACTGGAAAAAACATTCACCAAGGAGGAAATCCTTGCCCTTTACTTAAATAAGTTAAGTTTTGTAAACAATGCCGAGGGAATTGAAACTGCCTCCCGGGTGTATTTCAATAAAGATGCAAGTCAGCTTGAGATTCATGAAGCTGCCATGCTTGCCGGTATGGCAAAGAACCCATCTCTCTATAATCCACTCCGGTTTGGTCTGAAAAACACTTTGCCCCGGCGAAATACTGTTCTTGATAAAATGAAGCAACGCGGATATGCTTCCGCTGTGTCAATTCAAAAGGCAAAGTCTATGGATCTGAGCCTGAATTATCACCGGGTTGACCATAAAGTAGGCCGTGCAACCTATTTTCGGGAATATCTCCGTGGCCTTCTTACGGAAAAACGTCCGTCGAGCTCCGCAGGTGGTGCCGCCTGGGACGCTGATCCGCTGAGAGGATTCTGTTATAAACACCTTAAACCGGATGGATCACCCTATAATTTATACCGCGATGGACTCAAGATTTACACCACCATAGATTCGCGGATGCAACAATACGCTGAAGAAGCTGTGGTTGAGCACCTTAGCAAAGACCTTCAGAAAACCTTCGATAAGGAATTACGCAGATTACGTCGTTCGCCATTCTCAAATACCGCCACGGATGAAGAGATTGCCAGATCGATGAACAATGCCATGGGCTGGAGTGAGCGATACCGCGTGCTTAAAAAAGAACAAGGATTATCAGATGCAGAAATCAAGAA